>WRNQ01000051.1 GCA_009776565.1 Synergistaceae bacterium
TANNTTCCTCCACCGGCTGAGAATGACGTATTATTTAAAAATACGCATTCTGTTATCAGCGGATTACTGCCTGTTTCAATGTATAAACCGCCGCCGTTCTTTGAATTTGCCCCGCCGGTTATCGTAAGACCATCAAGACGCGTATCATTGCTTAAAGCGCCGCTGTGAGCCGTAACGACGGCGACGCTACGCGACATGTAACTTCCAGTAAGGTAAACAGCGTTCTTTTTTATATCGCGCTCCTCAAGAACAGATTCAGTCCCGTCAAATCCACCATAAATTTTCAATCCTTTTTTTAATGCGAAAGTGTCCTCAGCTCCCGTCCCTGGGCTATATTCTCCTTTTGCTACCCAAATGTCCGCGTTTTCGTTTAAACTGTCAATTAAACCCTTCAAATCGCCAGCCGCGTTTTCCCATGATGTGCCGTCCATAATCCCTGCGCCTTCGACAGTTACATACAGCGTGACTTCCCCGTAAGCTTTACTTGATATGACATTAAGGGGCGTAAATATCGCTACGTAAAAAACTAAAATGAGTGAGATGAATCTACAGTGTTTTTTCATATTGTATACTCCACAAGATTATTTCGTAGTAAAACAAGAAAATCCTGCACATTTGTGACTATTGATGTGCAAGAAAGAGTTCCGCGGTCTTTGAGCTTGTTTATTGCAAATTCTGAGACATCGACGCAGTAAATGAACACTGGTCGTACGTTTCCGTCTTTTATAGTATATGACGGAGTGAAATTTCCTGTCGCTATCGTATGCAGCTGAGTTGCAAGCGTTATGACTGTAGTTGCCCCCCTTATATGCGAACGCATTACATCCTGCGATTCGTATGCATTGCCGTAAACGGACGGTAATGGCCCATCGTCCCTTATTGATCCCGCAAGAACTAACGGAATATCCTTCTTAATTGCAGCGAATATTATTCCGTTATCAATTTTCTCCTCTTCAATAAGCGCCTTCAGGGAACCATGCCTGCGAGCCAGGTTGATAAGATCAAGGTGGTTATAATGCCCGTTAGGCTGACTTTTCTGCGTATATATGTTCTGTCCGAGAGCAGTTCTGAATATTGCGCCTTCCAAATCGTGAGTAGCGAGAGCGTTTCCTGCTAAAAGCACATCAACATATCCGTGATATATCAATTCGGACATCGCCTGCCTGGAGTCGAAATCAAAAGATGCGGCAGGACCAATAACCCACACTATTTGTCCATGTTCCCTTTCATACTTCAAGAGCTCATAGAGCATGTCATAATCGCGCGAATAAGCTGTCTCACGCGAACGCCCGCTTCTGAAAGCGAAAACATCTTCATCTTCCTTTTCTGCCTGGAATCCCTCAGAATGTAGAAATATTCCTTCGCTGCCGTCTTCCGATCTTCCAAGTATGACTTCATCTCCTGAATGAAGGTTACGGAATTCAACTATGTCAATTGTATCTACATTAATCACTGCTACACAATCCATACGGCTTTGTTCCGGAAGTATCCAATTTCCTCTGATGTTAAAATATTCCGGAAAAATCGACATGGCATGAAAGCCATCCGGCGCAACCCCATCAATTTCCACAAGCGCGGTTTTTACAGGAGGGAAATCTTTCAATCGACTGAAATCTGGCGGTACATAACCTGGTAAATGGAAAGCCATTTTTATTCACCTCCGAGTTATTATTATCTTTTTGAAGATATTTCGCAATTGTTTAATATTGTTTTACTATTTTCTCCCTCATCGTGTATTAAGTCAATTATTTTATCTCCGGAAAATACGCTGTTTTCTATTACCGGAAACGAGTCGCGGTTAAATATATCCCGTCCGGTTCTTGCGGTGTTACCGAAAAAACGGCTGTTATCTATGGTCACAGTGGATTGCCAAATTACCATACCGCCGCCGCCTATTCTTAACGCTTTGTTTTCAGAGAAAACACAACCGGATATTTTAAGCGAAGAATTTATACCAGCCATGCCGCCTCCGTAAAAATCAGCCTCGTTCATTGTAAATTTACATTCCGCAATCTCAACGGAAGAATTAAGGCTGGCAATTCCGCCGCCATTCCCCGGGCTTGCCCTGTTGTTTGAAAAAACACAATTTCTTATTTCAGCGCGCGAATCTTCATTATGCATACCGCCTCCGTATTCTTCCCCATGATTACCTGTGAAAGCGCCGCCGGACACTACAACTGTAGAATCGAAATTGGACATTCCCGCGCCTCTGAAAGATGACCTGTTATCGGAAAATGTACAATTTACAACTTCAGTTATTGACCCGTAATTAAAAAGCCCGCCGCCATAGACAGCTTCATTGTTTTGGAACACACAATTCCCGAATATTGGGGAAGCATAATAGTTTATTACTCCACCTCCATTTTCATCCAAGGTTTTATTGCCGGCAAAAGTGCAGTTTTGAATAATGGGCGATGAGTAGTAGATATAAAGTCCTCCTCCGCCAATGTGCGCCATATTATCCGTGAATACGCATTCTGTTATCAGAGGATTGCTGTTTATTTCAACAAATAGCCCGCCGCCGTTTGTTATGTTTACCCCGCCGGTTATCGTAATACAGTCAAGGCGCGTGTCATCGCTTGTAGCTCCGCTGCGAGCCGTAACTACGGGAACTTTACGGGAAATTTTGCCCCCATCAAGGAAAACAGCGTTCTTTTTTGTATCGCGTTCCTCAAGAACAGATTCTGTCCCGTCAAAACCGCCGTAGATTTTTAGTCCTTTTTTTAATGAGAAAGTATCCTCAGAGCCTGTTCCCGGACTGTATACGCCTTTGGCGACCCAAATATCGGCGTTGCCGTTTAAATTGTCAATTAAACCTTTCAAGTCGCGAGCCGCATTTTCCCATGATGTGCCGTCCATATTTCCGGCGCCGTCGACAGTTACATAAAGCGTAACTTCAGCGTGAGCTCCGCTTGGTATGACATTTAAGGACACCGATATCGCTACGTAAAAAACTAAAATGAAATAGATAAATCTACTAAATTTACTCATATCGTACACTCCTTCAAGAGCTCATAGAGTATAGGAAAATCTTTCACTCGGCTGAATGGCTGGGCATAACCTGGTAAATGGAAAGTCATTTTTATTCGCCTCCGGGTTATAATATGATATTACAATATTATAGCAGCGATTTGAAATACATATAACTATCGAAGGAGGAACCTTATGCGCGGTATAGAGGGAGCGCTGCTTGTCTGGCGGGAAATACTGAAAGGCGGGTTTGCAAGTGAAATATTAAGAAAGAAAGCGGCAGAAATGAAGACCGAAGATTTGTCCCTTTGTTCTTCCCTTATTTATGCGGCGCTCCGAAGGTATAATCTATGGCAGGATATATACTCACGTTTCGTAAAAACTGAAATATCAAGCGAGATAAAAGACGCATTAACTATTGGAACCGCCGGCCTGCTGGAGCTCAAGCGTTTTGAACCTGCCCCGCTTGTAAACGGAATAGTCAATGAAGTACGCAAAATTGAACCCAAGGCTTGCGGATTGGTAAATGCGGTTTTGCGTAAAGTTGAGATAGAAGGGATGCAATTATTTAATAAAATTAAATCCAGCCCAAGAATTTCTGAAAAAGCTCTCGCTGCCGGTATACCAAAATGGGCGCTTCCGTTATGGCAGAAATCATGGGGTAACGATGCGGTAAACGAATTATTGAGTTATGCAAATATCAGACCTTACTCTTCTTTGAGGGTCAGCGGAGATACTGCGCCTACAATAAAAAAATTGAGAGAAATGGGGCTTAATGCCTGGCAATCTCCTTTGATTCAAAAAAGCGTAAGAATTTCGGCTACGGTTTTTCCCGCAGGTATCCCGGGGTACGCAGACGGAGAATTTTCTCCGCAAACCGAGTCTTCAATGATAGTTGAAGGTATTCTGTCCCAATTCTATAAAGGCGGGCATGTGCTGGATATGTGTTCGGGGCGAGGAGTGAAAGCTCTTCAATTTGCGCAGGAAAGAGCAGACGCATCAATAGAATGCTGGGAACTTTCTGCAAACAGGACGAAGGCTGCTTTGAACGAGGCAAAAAGACTGAAAACCGGAAAAAATATTACATTCAGAACCGGAGATGCATTGAAGCTTGAACCGATAAAAATACCTTCAATAGTGCTTCTTGACGTTCCTTGTTCAGGAAGCGGAACGTGGAACCGGCGTCCGGAATCCAAGCTCAGGACAAGCCGCTCCACTCTTGACGGGATTACAAGACTCCAAACAGATTTATTACTCCGTGCGCTTTCATTAATTGAGTCCGGTGGTGTTATAATCTATTCGACGTGTAGTTTATTTAAAGAAGAAAATGAAAGCATAGTCGCAAACGCTTTAACCTGCGCAGCACGTTTTCTTCCGTTGGAAATAAAAGGGAGTTTTTTAAGGCGCGGCAACCCGTTTGGAATTTACATAATGCCTTCGTTGCCTTGGTTGGATGGTTTTTATACAGCTGTAATAATGAAATAGCATTAATAAAATATTTTAAAATCCTGTATGCTGAATTTCATAAATTCAATATAATATTAAACTGATAATGTTGACGAGAGGTTAGATAACATGGAAAAATTTCTGAAATGGACTGTATTGTTTATAGTATTAATAATTCTTGCTTCCGGCGGGGTTGCGTTTTATACGGTATTTATTGCTGACGATGAAACGATGATCATGCCGTCCTTCCGTGAAATGTCTTTGATAGATGCCGTTACTGACGCAGAACAATTGGGGTTAAGTGTCCGGGTAGAGCAAATTGAATCAAGGCTTCAACCCGGAAGAGTTCTTGCTCAGTTTCCTGAACCGGGGACAAGGATTCGCCCAACTGATAAAAATATTATTTTAACTGTAAGCAAAAGCGGAGAGCGCCGCCCGATTCCGGATATTCGCGGCGTTGAATTAAGAAGAGCTACCCGGATGTTAGAAGAACAGGGATTTACTATAGGAGATATTATTCGCATAAAAGACGGCACTAACAGCGGTCTTCCTGCAGGATCCGTAATAGCGCAGAGTCCGGCGTCTCCCGGGAGTATCCCTGTAAACTACAATGTAGATTTGCTTGTGAGCGAAGGTTCGGAAGATGGAAGAGTTGCAGTGCCAAACGTCTCTCAAATGACCGAATCAGCGGCAAGGGAAATTCTGGAAAACGCTGGATTAAGGGTAGCTGCGGTAGAGAAGGAGAAAGCGAGGAATAGGAACGTAGTTGAAGGACAGGTTGCATCTACTCGTCCGATTGCCGGAACTTTGATAAATAGAGGTGAAGGAGTAAGATTATTTATCTCAATTGGAGCAGAAGATAGATCTGAACCGGCGCCGGCTTCTCTGGACATTCCGGGGCGTCCCGCTCAGAACGAACCGGATTTGACAGACGTTAGCGTGTTGGATCAACAAAGACAGCAAAATTCAAGCGTAATATACCTGAAAGACAGGGGTCTGGAATAGCAAATGATCCTCATTATCCGGAATTTAGTATCAATATCCCGGGCGGAACGACAACGACTCTTCCTGGGGCCAATGTTCCTCCAGCTTCGGGCGAGTCGGCGGCGGAGAATACCGGAAATAAAGTTGCTAGGGTCAGATATCAGGTACCGCCTATTCTAAGACCGATGCCGCTCCGGATAGAGATTTTGGACACGAGTGGAAGACGCGTTCTGCTGGATAGGAACGCTCGCGCAAATGAAGTTGTGCAGATAGATGGTAATTACACCCAGGAAGCCGTAGTTTCGATTTTTCTAGGCGGAGAATCTGTATGGCAGGAGACATATCGATAAATGAAAAAAGTATTGATTGCTCCCTCAATTCTTGGGGCGGATCCTGTCTTTATTGCCAGAGATATTGATTCATTAAACTCTGAATATGACTGGCTTCATATAGATGTTATGGATGGGCGCTTCGTCCCCAACATATCCTACGGCGCCTCTATGGTGAAAGCATTGAGAACGAGATATAAAGAAGCATTTCTTGATGTTCACCTTATGATTGAAAAACCGGAAAATTTGTTGGGGGATTTTATCGAAGCGCGCGCAAATTTAATTAGTTTTCACGCGGAATCAACTCCACACCTTCATAGGGTGGCGCAGGTCCTGCATGACGAGGGAATAAAGGCGGGGATAGCCATTACGCCTTCAACGCCTGCGGAAGTTTTGCGTCCGATGCTTCCGTTTTTGGATCTTGTGCTTGTAATGTCGGTTAATCCCGGTTTCGGCGGTCAGGAATTTCTGGGATTTACTGAGGATAAACTGCATAAGCTTGCATGTTGGAGAGAGTCCGATGGTCTTGATTTCCTTATAGAAGTTGACGGGGGAGTAAGTATTCAAAATGCTAAAAAGCTGGCGGATTCAGGTTGCGACGTACTGGTAATGGGAAGCGCGCTATTCAGGCAAGACTTTCCCGCACAGTATATAAATCATATTAAAGCCATGATTTAACAAAAATATGAATGGAGGAGCAAAGTATATGTCTTTACCTGAAGAAAGAATGGGTATTTTAAAAGAGCTTGGTCAGGAAATTAAAATAAGAAGAGAAGAGCTTAATTTGTCTTTTGAAGAGATTTATCAAAGGACCAGAATTCAGCCATCTTACCTATACGCTATAGAAAACGCAAATTATGAAACTCTTCCTGATGCTGTATATACTTTAGGGTTCATTCGTACATACCTCGGAATACTTGAGTTTGATGAAATATACAGCGAATTCCGGCAATGGCTTATGGTAAATACGCGCCATCCCGGAAGAGACAGGGGAGGAATGCTTCCTTATGCCTCTCATCCTCCAGGATTCAAGTTGGCGTCCCGGTTTTGGATATTTGTGGTTCTGTTGCTTATAGTCATCGGAGCGATAACTTACGTTGGTTATTCATGGAGTAGAAATGGAATTCCGAATATTGCGCTTCGTAACGAACAAATGCCGGATAAAACAGACCAGTTCCTGGTAAGCGCCGATGCCGAAGACGGAGTAGAAAGCGATGATGTGAGCGGTGACGTAAGTATTGACATTCCAATCGTGGCGCCTGAACCTCCACTTCCAAAACCGGAGCTGCAAATAATAGCTAATGATGACTGCTGGATTTCAATTCGTGTCGGAAACGAAAGGATAACGGACAGAACGCTCAAAAAAGGAGAAAAGTACACGATGGAGCTTAAGGCAATGACCAGAGTGAGATATGGCCGACCTTGGGCGGTAACCATTATTCATAACGGCAAGGACATAGGGGCGCCGTACAAAAGCGGGGTCAGAAGCGCGCAAGATCATTTATACTATCCTGATGGCAGAAGCGGCAGGCTTGAAACAAGTCAGCCTTAATCAAGATTCAAGAATTGTATGAGAATATTCTTTCAAAGCTTCGGTTGCGCAAAAAATTCTGTGGACAGTGAGAAATTTATCGGATTACTGAATGCCGCCGGATATGAAATAATTTTTGTCTTGCAGGAGGCTGTTACAAATCAAGCTGAAATCGCAATTATTAATACTTGCGGCTTTATCAAAGATGCGGTTTCCGAAAATGTGGACGCTATACTTGAGCTTGAAAACCTCAAGGGGCAAGGTGTTATTCAAAAAATAGTTGTGGTAGGTTGTCTTTACAACAGATATGGCGAAGCGCTGCAAAAGGAAATTCCGGCAGTTGACCTGTGGGTAAAATCGGAGGATTGGTACACGGTTCTCCGTTTTTTGTGCGGAAGTGACATAGCTGAAATGTCAGATGAACATTTGAAGCGCGGATTATTAGAAGGGAACTCAGTTGCTTCGCGATATTTGAAAATAAGCGAAGGGTGTAATTGTTTTTGCTCATATTGCATAATTCCGTCAATTCGAGGTCGCGCGAGGAGCATTCCATTTGAGCAGATTATAGCGGAAGCAATCAACCTTTGCGAATGCGGGGCTAAAGAACTTTGTCTAGTTGGACAGGACATAACTTTTTACGGAATTGACAAATACGGAGAGCCGAAATTTGAGGAACTTCTGGAGGAGCTGGAAAGAAGCACGCCGGAAGATATTTGGATAAGGCTGCTTTACCTGCATCCGTACAGGGTTACGCGAAAATTTATTGACAAAGTGGCGATGAGTAAAAAAATTCTTTCTTATCTTGATATACCGATTCAACATATATCGGATGACATATTGCAAAGTATGAACCGTTCAGGAGGCGAGTCGCATATCAGGGATATTTTCCGTTACGCNCGCGGCGACGACCCATTNTTTGCTTTAAGGACGACCTTGATGGTGGGGTTCCCCGGAGAAACTGACGCGCANTTCAAGAGTCTGTTAGATTTTCTGGAAGAAGCGCAAATAGACAGGGTTGGAGTTTTTGAGTATTCTCCGGAGGAAGGGACTAAGGCAGCTTCGTTTGCAAATCAAGTTGATAAAAGAACTAAAAAGAGTCGAGCGTCCCGCCTGATGAAACTTCAATCTGAAATTTCAACTGTAAGACAAAGTCTTTTTATAGGTAAAACGCTTAGAATCCTAGTTGAGTCCATAGATACAATAGATAAAATCGCGTGGGGACGTTCGTATCGGGATGCACCGGAAGTCGACGGGCTTGTCGGCTCTTACTTTTCACCGGAATCGAAAAGGATTGTAAAAGCCGGAGAATTCGTATACACAAAAATAACGGATTCGACGGAACATGACTTATTTGGAAAGAGCGTTCGAAAATGAAGATATTTAACTTAGACGGATTCATTGCAACATTTTTCGGAATAGGGCGATATAGCAAAATGCCGGGGACGCTGGGCAGCATAGCGGCATGTATAATAGCTGTAATTTTCCACCCTATCCACTGGACAGCGATAATTGCAGTCATAATAACCGGGACTTGGTTCGGAGACCGTTACAGCAGGAAGATAGGAGTAAAGGACCCGCCTGAGGTTGTAATAGACGAAGTTGCGGGAATGTGGATATCCATGTATGCTTTGCCTGTTGGTTATGGAATACCGGCGCTCGTACTGTTCCGTATTGTCGACATATTGAAACCGTTTCCCGTAAANGTTGCNGAAAANNTGCCGGGAGGAATAGGTATAATGGCGGATGATATCGTTGGCGGAGTTATAGTGTGGTTTATACTATGGGGTATAAGGACATATTTGATTATGTAAATAGTGAGGAGGATAAGCTCGACATGAAAAAGGTTCTGTTGCTCGCAATTGGGGATGAACTGCTAAGCGGAATAAGACGCGACACAAATTGCGCGGGCGCCGCCTGGTTGTTTCATAACGCGGGTTGGAAAATTGAAGAGATTGAAATTATTCCCGACGAACAAAATGTAATAGTGGATACGTTGAACAAATGGACCGGAAGAGTTGAACTGATAATAACCTCAGGTGGACTTGGACCTACTCATGATGACAGGACACGGTTTGCTATAGCCGAGTATTTAAAATGCGGACTTGAAGTTGACAACGCCGCGTATGACATAATTGCAGCGCGTTATGCCGATCCTATGCGGCACTGGATAGAGCATTCCCGTCCGATGCAGGGGCTTATGCCGACAGCCGCAAAATCTATACATAATCCAACAGGGTCTGCGCTTGGAATACTCTTTGAGAGTAGAAACACAAAGGTTTATTGCTTTCCGGGAGTACCAACGGAGTATAAGTCAATGTTACAACAGGAGTTTGGCAATATACTTAAACCTTCCGGAGGCTGGACTTCAATTGCAATCGTTGGGATAGCCGAGAGTGCGCTGAAAGATCATTTTAATGAAATAATTGAAAATCAGGAGCTTCATATTTCAATCCTTCCATCCTTTGGCATCGTAGAGTTTGTAATACGCGGAGAGCCGGAAGCGATAGCAGAAGCGGAAAGAATGGCAAGAAGCATCCTGCCTGGCGACTGCCTTCCGAACGGGATTCTGAATTTGCCGGAAGCCATATTATACGAAGCGGAAAGAATGAATAAGAAAATTGCGTTTGCCGAGTCCTGTACCGGCGGTCTTATAGGCGCCGCTATGACTGAAGTCCCGGGCATATCCAAAGTTTTTATGGGCAGTTGCGTAGCCTATGATAATCATCCAAAACGAGCAATTCTTGGAGTGAGCGAGGATATTCTGGAGGTTTGCGGCGCGGTCAGTCCGGAATGTGCTGCCGCTATGGCTATTGGGGCAAGCAAAATTTACTGCGCGGATTATGCTGTATCCGTAACCGGAATCGCAGGACCTGACGGCGGCAGCGATAGTAAACCTGTGGGGCTTGTATGGTTTGGAGTTCAAAGCCATAAAGGGACGAGGACATTCCAAAGAACCCTTAACGGT
>WRNQ01000052.1 GCA_009776565.1 Synergistaceae bacterium
CCCCCGTCCCTTCGGGACAATTTTCGCACCGCTCCTGGGCGGCAGATTGCCGCCCCTACAACGTTAATTAGCCGGCGTCCACGCAGTACGCGCTCTCGGGCGGCAGATTGCCGCCCCTACAACGTTAATTGGCCGGCGTTCGCGCAGCCCGCGCTCCCGCGCGGCAGATTGCCGCCCCTACAATGGCCGTCACACGCCTCTGCAAATATTCTATTCTACTAGTCTATTGGTTGAATTTGACCATAACCACCGTCTTTACGGCGGTAAATTACATTCATTTTTCCAGATAGAGCTTCAAGGAACATAAAGAACTCATGTCCTAAAAGATCCATTTGCATTATTGCTTCTTCTGTTTCCATTGGCCGTACCGGTATTTTCTTTACCCTGACAACGCCTAAATCGTCAAAATGGTTATCATCAGCTTCATAGTCGCCTTCAAGGTTAAAAGAAAAAATCTCATTATTATTGTTATAATGAGCTTTATCTTTAAGATAACTGCTCCGGCGTTTTATCTGCTTTTCCAGGTTTTTTAACGCCAGGTCATAAGATTTACGCATATCCTGGCTTCTGTCTTCCCCGCGTAGCATCACGCCATTTGCATTTGCTGTAATTTCAACTGAATACATATTTTTGTGGGAAGTTATCAATATTTGAGCATCAGAAATGCGGCTGAAAAACTTTTCCAGCTTAACAACTTTGCTTTCCATATACTCTCTCAAGCTCGCGCTTAAATCCGCACTTCTGTCAATTATTTTAGTATTCATGCTTATTCATCTCCCTACTTACTGATATGAAAAGATAAAACAAGATACAACATAGTATCGTTGTTCTGTATTGTAAATGGTAATGTAAAGCAACGAATTCCAGGCGCCTGACTTGGGACATTGCGTATATTATCGCCGGCTATAAGTTGAGGCGGGGTTACATCAATACCTGGTATTGCCGAATGTATCAACGCGCGTCCGCTAACCATATTTGAAAGCTCTCCAATAACGCTCATTGAAATTGCGTCATCAACGCTTGGCTTTATCATACCACCCGACATAGCATTGATTACCGTTACAAAACTATTCTTATCAAGCATTACTATTGCTGTTCCCTGTATCCCGCCGCCAACTATTCCTATTAAGGAAGCCGCGCAAACGTCGTGCACTTTAACTCCTTGAGTGACTTGAGATTTATTAAGATTAACACTTACTCCAAGTTCCCCGCTAACGGAAACAAGCGCTGAACCAAATGAGTTCACAAGCACTACCAGTTTGTCCATGTCAACCATAATCTATTCTCCCTTTTCTGTTTCAATCTTATGCAATACTATAACCCATGCAGCTAAATCATCAATATCACGAGGTGGCGTTAATAGTGATATTGGTAAATACTTACGAAAGCCTCCTGGCGGATGCAGTTTCCAGAAAAAATCACGAGCCTCTAAGGTGGTAAATTTCTCCTCTGCTAAGACTATTCTTAATCCAGAGCGATAGTTTAATAACTGTTCTTCAACTTTTTTGCTCCCTGTACCCGTTCCTAATATTATATATGAGACAGGTTCATTTGAAAAATAATCCGGTTTTTCTATAATCCATGGCTGTAACAAATTTATTCTTGACTCACCTGTTAATGCTAATGCGTTAATCCACTCAACAGGAATATGTGATGGAATTATACCTGACGCGTATAATGAACTATCAGAATTGACAAGCGCCCATCCACATTTATTATTTCCAGGGTCTATTCCTAACAGCATCATACATAGACTTCCATCTGTCAAGTATCCACATCCATTGATCCGGATGCTCCCTTATCCATGATTCCAAGATATTATTACATATACGGATAGATTTTTCTATATCTTCATCCAGTGATAATTGCGGATAAAAAATATAAAAACTCTCGCCTTTTTCGTCTCTGACAGCTCTTCCTGGAATTACCGGACAATTAAAATGCTTACTCAGTTTAAATAAACCAATATGACTTTTAGCAGGCAGACCAAAAAACTCAGATTCAACTCCATCCGCCCTTGCGTCTAAATCTTGCAAAATAACAAGAATCTCACCCCGTTCAAGAACCCTGAACACTTCCTTCATACCGGTTCTATCACTGGAAATGAATCCTATTCCGCTTATTTTCTCGCGCTGCTCGCGGAGAACATCTTCAACCCCGGCAGTATTCCTCTGTGGAGTATAGATAACGTGTAAAGGATAGCCATGATAACATCCTGCCGCAGCGGCAATTTCCCAATTTCCTAAATGCGCGGTCATGATAATTACGCCCCGACCTTTTTTTAAAGCTTCACGCAGGTTATCCTCTCCAACAAGCGACATTAACTTAGGAACTTCCTCGCGAGATTTTATACTAAAAAACTCACAAACCAAGCGGCCCATATTAGCGTAAGAATCCTTAATTACTTTACGGGATAGCGTGACTCCAAGCCCAAGAGAACTAACGCAATATGTTTCAAGCCTGCTTACGCGCCTGTAACTAAAAAACCACAACACAACGCCTAAAAAAGAACCAATTCTAATAACAATTCCGTGCGGTAATTTTTTAATGAAAGTAATAAACAATTTTAACAGTTTAGCATAAAATTTGTTTATATTTTTCTTATCTTTGAGAAAGCTCAAGGAGAACTCCACCTGTAGCTGCCGGATGGATAAAAGCTATTAAAGCTCCGCCTGCGCCTTTACGAGGTTTTTCATCTATAAGTCTCATGCCCTTACTTTTTAATTCTTCAAGAGCTTCTTCGAGATTATCCACCCTGATGGCGAGATGGTGAATCCCTTCTCCTTTTTTCTCAATGAATTTGGAAACCGGACTATCTTCAGAAGTACCTTCCAGAAGTTCAATTTCTGTATCCTTTATCGGAAGAAATGCTGTTTTAACTTTTTGTTCAACTACCTCCTCCACTCCATGGCATTTAATTCCAAGAGCATCCTCCCAGAATTTCAATGATTCCTGAATACTTTTGACCGCTATTCCAATATGATCAACTACTACAGGTTTCATCAAAGCAACCTCCCCTATATTGTACTTAATGATTATGATAGGTATAATAACATTAATTTGGTTCATTAAGGAGGGGTAATTTATGGCAGGAGCATTAATGAGAGAATGCAAGCTTTGCCGCAGACTTTTTTCTTCAACCGGAGTCAGAGTGTGCCAGGATTGTTATAAATATCTTGATGAAATATATCCTACCGTTCGATCTTTTATTCGCGACAGTAATAACCCTCATCTGGATGTTGGAGAAATAGCTGATGCGCTTAAACTTCCAATCAAATATGTTCAGGGATTAGTGAATTGTGGTTATCTCAACAGAGATTTGCCTCATGCAAAATCAGATGAAAATGATATTGACGAAGAAAAAGACAGGTTAAAAAAAGAGCTCTTGAAAGCTTCAGCCGACCTGAAGGCAAGCAGCTCCCGTAAGCAAGGACCGGTAACATATGGGCAGGAACGCTACACAACGGGGAAAAAATGAGTTTAAATCTATTTTTGATAGGAGCAGTAATTGGCGCATTTTTAGCTTCATTTGTTAATGTTGTGGCGGAAAGAAGCGTTTCGGGACGCTCATGGTGGGGAAAAGAGCGTTCGTCATGTAAAAAATGCGGCAAAATTCTGTCCACTATAGAACTTATCCCATTAATTTCATTTATAATTCAACGCGGACGCTGCCGGGGGTGCGGAAAATTCATAGGCATGAGATATTTTGTAACTGAAATAATTGGCGCGGCGATGAGCGGATTGCTGCTCGCGAAATGGAATTTTTCGTACGCTTTCGCAGTTTCTTTAACAGCAACTTTTCTACTGTTTATAAGCGCGCTCACAGATTATGAAGAAGGGTATATTTACGACATTTTTTCACTGGGAATGCTCGTTCCGGCTTTTTTATTCAGACTGTCAGGGGGAATTCCATCTCTATTGAACGGCGTTTATGGGGCTGTGCTGGGATTTGGCATATTCGCTCTTATAATACTTATTTCCCGTGGCGGAATGGGATGGGGAGACGCTTTCCTGATGAGCGGCATTGGCGGGTTTGTCGGATGGGAACTGGTTATTGTTGCGTTTTACATAGGATTAATGGCAGGCGGGCTAGGGGTAGTTTATTTAATGTGTCGCGGAAAAGTCAAATGGGGAAAAAAACAAACTATGCCGCTTGGCCCCTATCTGGCAATAGGCGGTTACATTGCGCTGTTATATGGATTGGATATTCTTGCATACCTCAATACAAAATTTGGGCTTCAATTACATACCGGTTTCCCTTGGTAACATTAATTAAGGAGTGATAATTATGTCAAGAAAATTGTCATTAGCAATCTTTTTTGTTTTTTTTACATCTTCTATAGCTTTGGCGTGGTCGGGTAATGAAATTTGGAAAGCGGCTGTTGAAGCTGCGATAACAACTGATATTGTATTCAATGAAGGAATTATATACCTGGGTGATGAAAACGGTTTTGTACACGCACTAAACGCGGAGAACGGAAATAAATTATGGTCGCAGACAATTGAGGGAACAGTTGTCGGTAAACCGGCAATAATTGATAATTACGTTATATGCGCAGGACGCAACGGCGTATTGTGCGCGTTTAATAAAAAGAACGGGAATTTGATATGGAAACGCCAACCAAACAGACAGGACGGAAGCGGAACTTTTACCGGCGGTCCGGCGGGCGGGGGAGGAAAAATATTTATAGGCGACGGCAGCGGGAGATTATTCGCAATAAATGCCGCAAACGGGGAAACTTCCTGGGCCTGGCAAGCTTCAATGGCACTTCTGACAGCGCCTCAATATTCAAACGGAGTTGTCTATATTGGAGAGCAGAACGCACTATTTTCAGCAATTGACGCAAATTCAGGCAAAAAACTTTGGGGCGGCGGCGCGGGAGGCGCAATTAACACTCCGGCAATTAACAGCAGTAACGATTTTGTGTATTTCAGCAGCGAAGACGGCTCACTATCTTCAGTGAGAATAAAGGACGAAGGAACCATTTGGCAAACATTTGTCGGAGCGCCGATATCGACAGCTCCGGAAATTTACAGCGGGAAAATATTTGTAGGGACAGCCATAGGGAATATTGTCGCGATATCAGGCAGCGGAGGCGTTTTATGGAATACCAATATCGGCGGCGGATTAGTCAACGCAAAACCTATAGCAACAGACGGCCTTTTATTTGCCGGCGGCGGAGACGGTACTCTTTACGCTATTGAAACCAACAGCGGTCAGGTTAGGTGGTCAAAAAATCTTGGTTTCGAGATAAACGGCTCGGTTTGTTTCGTCAACGGCATACTGTACGCAGGAAGCTCTTCCGGAGAAATAACAGCTTTCAGATAAAACAGGAGGAACAATGGAGAATTACGATAAGGTAAAAGAATTGATAGAGCGCTTCGGGCGCAAAAAAATGGCGTTAATGCCGATATTGCACGAAGTGCAGGAGCATTATGGCTATATACCCCAGGGTGCGCAAGACCTTATAGCGGCAGAGCTAAGGATTCCGCCAACAGAAATATACGGATTAATAACTTTTTATGCGCGTTTTTCTTTGGTTCCGCAAGGTAAAAACAAAGTCTCAGCTTGCATGGGGACGGCGTGTTATGTAAAGGGCGCCGAAAATGTGTTGCATGCAGTTAAGCAAAATCTGGGAATAGACGCGGGCGAAACAACGAAGGACGGAACATTCTCAATTGAAAAAGTGTATTGTCTCGGTGCATGCGGACTGGCGCCCGTTATGACGGTAAATGAAGATTTTTACGGCAAAATGTCTCCGGATAAGGTCGAAGAGGTTCTGTCATCATATAAAGATTAGATGATGAGTAACCTGAAAAGTATAGAGGAAGTGAATACAAGCAATATGAAAAACGAAAACGGCGTTATAAACAGGACTATTTTAGTTTGCTGCGGGCCTTGCTGTATAGCAAACGGCGGTCTTGAGGTGGCGGAATCGTTGCGGCGTGAACTCGAAGAGAGCAGCTCGGACGCCATTGTTGAAACTATTGTTAAACAAACAGGCTGCGATGGTTTTTGCGAGAAGGGACCGGTTGTAAAGATAGTGCCCGATGACATTTCGTATTACAAAGTTAAGAAGGAAGACGCTCATGATATCGTTGCAAGCTTTGGCGGGGAGCCTGTTGAACGTTTGCTTTATAAAGATAAAGATGGTAAATCATATATCAGTAAAAGTAATATCCCATTCTATGCGTCTCAGCACAAAATTGCGCTTCGTAATATAGGGGAAATCAATCCTGATGAAATTGATGACTATCGTAAGCGCGGAGGTTATGAGGCGTTAAAAATGGCGCTTAACATGACGCCGGACGAAATAATTAAAATTGTGGAAGCGTCAGGACTTCGCGGACGCGGAGGCGCAGGCTTTTATACAGGGCGAAAATGGCGCGGGTCGGCAATAGTAAACGATTATCCCAAGTATGTTGTCTGTAATGGAGACGAGGGCGACCCGGGAGCGTTTATGGACCGTTCAATTCTTGAAGGCGACCCGCATACGGTGATTGAAGGCATGGCTATTTGCGCTCTTGCAGTTGATTCAAACGAAGGGTTTTTGTACATCCGGGACGAATACCGGCTTGCCTTGAAATATGTCCAAAAGGCAATTAACGTAGCGGAAGCCGCCGGAATTTTAGGTGATTCTGTAATGGGCAGCGGGAAAAGACTAAAACTAAGCATTATCCGGGGAGGCGGCGCGTTTGTTTGCGGTGAAAGCACAGCCTTGATGACGTCAATTGAAGGCAATCGCGGCGAGCCGAGGGCAAGACCCCCGTTTTCAGTTGAAAAAGGCGTCTTCGCAAAACCAACCGTTATGAACAATGTTGAAACATTCGCGAATATTCCGTTCATTATTGCCGGAGGCGCCGGAAAATTCCGGGAAATCGGTTTAGAGAACTCACCCGGCACAAAAGTTTTCGCGGTTGGGGGAAAAATAAACTATACCGGCCTCGTGGAAGTGCCGCTTGGAACAACAATCAGAAAAGTCATTTACGACATCTGCGGCGGTATTCCCCGAGGGAAGAAATTTAAAGCTGTCCAAACGGGCGGACCTTCCGGCGGATGTATACCTGANTCACAGCTTGATACGCCTATTGATTTTGATTCGCTGGTCGAAATTGGTTCCATGATGGGGTCGGGCGGGTTCATTGTCATGGACGAGGACAACTGCATGGTTGACATAGCAAAATTCTTCTTAAGTTTCACCGTAAACGAGTCCTGTGGCAAATGTCCCCCATGCCGCATAGGAACAAAAAGGATGCTTGAGCTTTTAACAAGGATTTCCGAAGGTAAGGGAGAACCGGGGGACATCGAAAAACTCCAAACGATGGCAGAAAGCATTAAAGCGACAGCTTTATGCGGATTAGGACAATCGGCGCCAAATCCTGTTCTTTCCACGATAAGACATTTCAGGGATGAGTACGAGGCGCATATTACCGAGAAACGATGTCCCGCAGGAGTATGTAAATCCTTAAGACGCGTCGTAATAGACCCGGAAAAATGTATCGGATGCGGTGCGTGCGCGCGCGTTTGCCCGGTAAACGCAATAAAGGGCGAGAAAAAGGTCGCCCATGTAATCGACTCGAATGTCTGTATAAAGTGTGGCGCTTGTGTAGAAAAGTGCCCGCTTAAAATCATTTCCTTTAAATGACGGAACAATAATTTAATAATGAACGAGGAACAAAATGAATAATGCAATAAAACTAACTGTTAACGGCACGCAAATAGTTGTAGAGGAAGGGCTTACAATTTTGAAAGCCTGTAGACAAAATAACATAGAAATACCAACATTGTGCTATATAGAAGGGCTTAGACCTGACGGTTCGTGCCGGATGTGCTTCGTTGAAATTGAAGGCAGGCGAAGTCTGGAAGCGGCGTGTTCCGCACTTGTTAAAGAAGGGATGAAAATCCATACTCATTCGGAAAAAGCCTGTGAAGCGCGGCGCGAGGTTTTGCATTATATATTGTCTACCCACGAGTCGGATTGCTTCAATTGCAAAAAACTTGGACAATGCAAGCTACATGAATACTGCGAAGAATACGGCGTGGAAATTACTAAATATGCAGGTGAAAACATAAAATATGAAATTGATTCGTCAAACCCCTTCTTTGAGTTTGACAGAAACAAATGCATCCTTTGCAGAAGATGCGTAAGAGTATGCAATCAGCTTCAATGCGTCGGCGCTATCGGTTTGAGCGGTCGCGGTTTCCCCACCCATGTAACTCCCGCCTCCGAAAAGGAAATTGAAGATTCCGCATGCGTTTCCTGTGGCAACTGCGTCTCAAATTGCCCTACAGGCGCGCTTGTTCCCAAAAGGTCGCTTTCTGCCGTAAATTCTGAAAAAATACTGACCGTCTGTCCATATTGCGGCGTTGGCTGCGCTCTGTATTTAATGGTAAAGAACGGGAGCATAATAGGAGTCGAACCGGCGCAAGGCGGCGCAAACCAGGGAATGCTTTGCGTCAAGGGGAAATTTGGGTATAAATTTGTCAATCATCCCGAACGTCTTAAGTCGCCATTGATTAAAAAGGACGGCATATTCACGGAAGCCACATGGGAAGAGGCGTTCACTCTTGTTACGACAAAAATTATTGAAACAAAACAAAAGTATGGCAGCGACTCAATTATGGGTCTTACGTCGGCCAAATGCACAAATGAAGAAAATTACATCTTTCAAAAAATGATGCGCGCGGTAATCGGTACAAACAACGTTGACCACTGCGCCCGATTGTGACACAGCTCCACTGTTGCGGCTCTCGGCGAGAGCCTTGGAAGCGGAGCAATGACAAACACGATAAAAGATATTATAGACGCCGACTTAATTTTCGTAACCGGTTCAAATACAACGGAAGCGCATCCTGTTATTGGAGCGAGGATAAGACAGGCGCAAAAACGCGGCGCAAAAATCATCGTTGCGGACCCAAGGAAAATCGACCTTGTAGACAACGCTGAATTGTTCCTGCAGATTAAACCGGGTACAAATATCGCGCTTTATAACGCTATGCTCAACGTGATAATAGAAGAAGGGCTGTTGGCTGAGGATTATATTGAGGAGAGAACCGAAAACTTTGACAACATAAAGGAATTGGTTAAGGAGTATACGCCGGAAAGCGCGGCGGAAATTTGCGGTGTCGAGGCGGACGATATAAGAAAAGCTGCATTGATGTATGCTAAAGCCGATAAAGCAGGAATTTTTTATTCAATGGGCGTAGCACAGTTTGTTACAGGCACCCAGGGAGTTTTATCCATATCCAACTTAGCGCTTGCCGCTGGCAAAATCGGAATAGATTCCGGAGGTGTAAACCCACTAAGAGGGCAAAACAATGTTCAGGGCGCCTGCGATATGGGAGGGCTGCCGAATTATTTCCCGGGCTATCAAAAGGTTGCAGACCCTGCAATAAGCCAAAAGTTTGCGCAAGCGTGGGGAGTAGAAACATTGTCTCGCAAGCCCGGGCTGACCCTTACCGAGATGTTTTCTCATTTTGGAGATGATATAAGATTGCTCTATGTTATGGGAGAAAACCCTATGATTGCTGANGTTGATGTAAACCATTGCAAAGAACAGTTTAAAAAGCTTGACTTCTTGATTGTACAGGATATTTTTCTTACGGAAACTGCGGAACTTGCTGATATTGTTCTTCCTGCGGCTTCATTTGCTGAAAAGGACGGAACCTTTACAAATACTGAGCGCAGAGTTCAGCGAGTAAGAAAAGCGGTTAATTCGCCCGGTAACGCCAAGCCGGATTGGGTGATTATATCGGAAATATCGAAAAGATTGGGATACGGGAATAAATTCAGTTCACCAANGGGAATAATGGAGGAAATCAGCGCACTTACGCCAAGTTATGGCGGAATTACCTACGACAGGCTCGAAAACATAGAAGGTTTGCAATGGCCATGCCCGAATAGTGACCATCCGGGTACACCCGTTTTACATGTGGAGAAATTTGCAAGGCGCGGCGGAAAGGCTACTTTTGCCGAAGCCCGATACACCGCCCCAAGCGAAATACCGGACGCCGGATACCCTCTGATTCTTACAACGGGGCGGTTGCTTTACC
>WRNQ01000053.1 GCA_009776565.1 Synergistaceae bacterium
TACGAGGGCGTTCCGGTTATCAGACTGGGCGGCCCCTGGTGGGACCGTTCCGGCAGCCCTTCGCGCTACGCGCTCAGTGGCCGTCACACGCAGAATGCCGCCCCTACGATTCTATGGGGCGATGGTCTGGTTTTATAACCCCTATCTATTATGCAGGCGGGTCGCCGCAATAATTCCTATTCCGCGTTTTGTCAACGCTTCAGCCGTAATGTTCACGGACGCGTGTTTATCCAGATAGTTTTGAAGCAGGCAGTTCATTTCGCCTGAAGATTCTATTTCAGTTTTATCGCGGAAGTAATCCAGAATTGATGAAGAGTGTTCCCTTGTCGCTTCGGTTTCAGGTTCTCCGCCCTCGTGTTTGGCCGAAATGTTCGGGTAAAGCGCCGCTACTTCCACCAAATCGTCCCTGCGGTTATAAGGTTGCTTTACAATTGCGCGATATGTTTCCGTGACATGGTGTTCGATACGCACCTGATTTTCGAATCCAAGTTGTCTGCGTAATTCGGCCATTGCTTTTAGGGTTGCTCCGTCTACCGAGTTCGATATATTAAAGCCTATAAGCGGCGTTGAACCATCGGGACGAGAGAAAAAACGCGCCATCATAAGCACCCATAGTATGGAGAAAACGTTATCGTTGCCCATGAAAACGGAAATTTTGAACTTGATGTCAACTCCCATTCTGTAAAGCATAAATGCCGTCAGCACTGTTCCCGGGTTTATGTTAAGCACTTCTCTTACCCCGTAGTTCGTGTAATAGTAAAGCACCTCGTCCAACCAAAGCAACGGATGATCGTTTGGCTGCCCTATTCCGCCAAAGTATCCCGTTATCGTGTCAGGACCATTAAGGTGGATGTTTGAGCCGTCCGTTCCCTTGGTGTCCAGCGTTTCAACCCCGCTTGCGCCGATTATCTTCATCGCGGCTGACACAGCCATGATGTCGCCGTAATCATGCTCCTGCTCCTTCATTTTTCTTACCCTGATGTAACGACCGGGCATTATCTCCTTTTTATCTATTGACTGTTTCGCTTCCGCAATAAGCCATGGGAAATACTGAAAGGCGCTTATTTCAAGTGTAACGGCATTGGATTCGTTTATCTCCTGATAAAAAGGTTTTCCCTCATCTGCTGCGATTTTTGCAATTTGCGCGCGGTAATCGCTGAGAGTGATAAAAGCTCCTTTGTCACGGATTTTTATCAGCCATTCAAGATCCGGAAGATATGGCGAGTCCATATCAGAGAGGCGTTTTATGAGGTTCTCAACTTTTCCAGCCTCGGCGGCGCGCGCGTTGATTTCCGCAGGGGTTCCGTATTTGCCAACCAGATTTTCCAATTTCCTTATAAGATGATTGTTTGGATTTTGCAAAAAACAGTTGATCTTATCTAAATCGCAATGTCTTATAACTTCGTTTTCACACCACAAGAAAATCCCCTCCCAATTTTAATAATATTCTTATTTTACACAACTCTTATTATATCGTAAAATTTTCTTTAGTCTCCATAATCTCATATTCGGTAATTATCTTTCTGTCCTTCATCTCGTCAAGCTTTGGAATAAGCCCCGGAAATGCTGAAAGTTTAAAGTCAGCGCTTATTGAAACTTCCTCCACGCAGTTTTCACATTGTTCCGGTGAAAAATCCCATCTCAGTTCCCCTTCATTTCCCGCCGCCCCGAGCAAATGGGTGACGCTGCCCATTGAATTATAAGGAAAGTACACTTTGATGGCGCGCATTCTCATACGTTCGGCGCGTGGGCATAAAGCAAGCGCCTGTGCGGCTGTCATTGAATAGGCTTCGATAAGCCCTCTTATCCCAAGCTTTATTCCGCCAAAATAACGCGTCACAACGACAAGCACATTTGTTAGTCCGGAACGCTTAATTTCGCCCATTATTGGTCTGCCAGCGGCGCCTTGAGGTTCTCCCGCGTCGGACGAGCGCTCGGTGAGCGGTTCTGTTCCCAGAACGTAAGCCCAACAGTTATGGTTTGCCTGCCTGTGGACGACGCATAATTCTTTCAGCCGTTCTTTCGCAGCGGCTTCATTTCTGCAAAGAATAACATTAGCTATGAATCGGGAACGTTTTATGTTCGATTCATAGCTTGCGTTTCCCTCAGGTTCAAAATAAAAATCACCGCTCATATCAGTAGTTTTGTTTTTGTTCTTTAGAAACCCCGGCAAACGCTTCTTTTAGCTTTATAAAAGTAGCTTCAAGCGACTCCGGCACTACCCGTATATCGGATATCACCGGCATAAAATTAGTGTCCCCGTTCCAGCGCGGCACGATATGTCTGTGCACGTGATCCGCCACTCCCGCCCCCGCTACGGCGCCAAGGTTTACGCCAAGGTTATACGCGTCGGGATTAAAAGCTTTCTTAAGTGTTTTTATGCATTCTACGGATAAAGTTTCAATTTCTGTCAGCTCTTCAATTGAGAGAGACGTGTAATCTGCGGTGTGGCGGTATGGAATGACCATTACATGTCCGGGGTTATATGGATAAAGGTTCATCATCACGAAGCATGTTTTGCCTCTGTACAGTATAAATCTGGCGTCATCATTGTTTTCCTTTGGAAAATCACAAAATATACATCCTTCATGTTTGGGCGCGAGTATATAACTCATCCTCCATGTTGCAAAAAGATATTGCATGTTTGCCTCCGCCTTTCTTTATAATTTCTTCCAAATAAGCAAATAATTTTCCCTGGTGTCAGGACCATATTTTATGATCTCGGGTTTTGAAAGTTTTAGTTCTGTCAAGGTTTTGTCCTTTATTGAAGCAATTTCTTCGCGATATTTAGGCCCTTTTGGAGCAATTATTAGCCCTCCTTTTTTAGGAAACTGAAAAAGCCATTCTAAAAGTTGCGGAATTGCTGCAACTGCCTTTGCAGTTACCACATCGAAGCTTGCGCGGACATTTTTTGCCGCGCAGTATACTTCCGCCCTTGCGCACACAACCGTCGTGTTTTTAAGTTCAAGAGCTTCGCACATCAGCCCTACAGCCATACATTTTTTACGAACGCTGTCCAGAAGCGTAAATTTAATGTCCGGTCTGCTTATAGCCAATACTATTCCGGGTAGTCCTCCTCCGGTTCCCACGTCAATTATTCTGATTATTCCCTCGTTGCCCGTTTCAGGTAAATACGGAAGGATGCAGAGAGCTTCCTGTATATGTTCTCTCAGCGCCCCCGGAGTTTGCGCCCCTGTGAGCCTGATTTTCCCTACCCATGACATAAGGAGATCAAGGTATTTTTCAAGTTTACTTTCTTTTTCCCATGCAGAAATTATCAATTAAATTACACTTCCTATGATAATAATATTTTATACATAATAGTTGATATTATTATATAATTAGTACCATCTGAACGCCACTTAATAAGGAATGTGTTCTGCATGAATTTTTATGAGTTGGTAGTGAATGCGGCGTTGTCACAGAGTAATTGTGAAGTGTCGTCGCTTGTGCTTGGATGGCACGCAAGCGGAATCCTTCTTAAGGATGGGAGATGGGGATTAGGGGCTGTCCCGGATCCGCTCAAGGAAGCTCATATAGTCAGAGAACAACACACGCGTAATATTATAGGCGCGGGGGCGCATGCTCTTGCTCAATTGATAGTTTCACCGTTCCCGCAGGAATACGCGGCGGCTTCAGCCGCTGTTTCAGCATTGTTGCCTCCGCCTGAAGGAAGCGGGTTGCCTCTGGATTCAATAAGGTACATTACTAAAGGAGAAAAAGTTGCTGTTCTTGGATATCATCGTTCCGTAATTCCTATATTGCAGGACTGGAATTGGGAAATTGTGATTTTTGACGACTATAGCATTAAAAGAAAATCTCCGAATGTATATCCAGAAAGCGAAATGTTGAAGCAACTTGATAATGTATCGTGGGTATGGCTTACTGCTGAAGCTATGAGGGACAGAGCTTTTCTTGAGCTGCAGGAAAAACTGTCAATGATGAAAGGAGTGTTTTTGCAAGGAGGCGGAGTTGCCTGGCTTGATTATGGCTATCGGGATTTTGGCGTTAGCTGGCTTATTCTTCCGCACGCAGCTACTCCAAAAATCAACCCGTCGGATGTAATCGCACGGCTTGCGGTTGGACAGGAAGCCTGGAATGACGACGAACTTGTGTGGAAAGTCCATAGTGTGAATTGATATAGTTTCAAATAATTAAGGTTTGTTGCAGTTTTATTGACAAAGCAACTATTTTGCTTGTAGAGTTTGATATTAAATAAACAAAAATATAAATAAATTATTTGAAAAGGAGTTTGTGTTGAATGAATAAGATGTTCAGTCGTTTTGTTTTTGCGTTTTTAATTGTAATTTTATCTGCCGGGTGCTCTTTGGCTGCTTTGGCAGAATTCAACGAAGGAGAGGTTCTTGTAGTTTTAAAAGCTCCAGCTGGAGCGTTCAGCGCTATGAGCGATTCCTCTTACGCTATGGCTCTTGAATCTCAGGTTGAGTCATTTGCGCATATGAAAAGTATGAGCGTGGTTCATTCTTATGCTGCTCTATCTCAGAGCTCCGGTTTAAGTATAGCTTTTTTGAGAGATGCCGGAAAAACGACCGCGCAGCTTATTGAAGAACTCAGGGATGACCCGGAAGTTTTGTCGGCGTCGCCAAACTATAAACGCACTTTATGTGATGATCCCATGCAGACGTACGCTCTTACGAATGATGCTCAAATAAACAGACAATACGGTTTGAGCAGGATAAATATATTTGAAACCTGGGACAACTATGCAAAGCTAAGAGAAGTGGTATATGTCGCTGTTCTTGATACCGGCGTAGATTATAATCACGCGGACTTAAGGGATAATATAGCCAAAGACAGCAATGGCAGGGTTATAGGAAAATCCTTTTACGGTAACGGCTCGTTTGAGAATAATGACCCTATGGATACGCAGGGTCACGGCACGCATATTGCCGGTATAATCGGCGCGGTTGGCAACAATAGAATAGGTATAGCAGGCGTTCACAATCAAAACATCAAGATAATCCCCGTAAATTTAGGTACAGGCGACGGTCCGCGTGATGGCATGTGGGACGCCGACATAATCAAGGGACTTAATTATGTTAAGGAACTGAAGAGAAATGGGCTTAACATAAGGGTGGCAAATATGTCCTTCGGTGGATTCAGTTCATCGGCGGAAGAAAAAACCAGCGCATTACAGGTTGCTTTACAGGAACTCAGCGACGCCGGAGTGATAATGACCATATCGGCAGGCAATGATTATATGAATCTCGCCCAGGCGTCTACTTCTGAAAGCGGTGATATTTTGCCGTTTCCTGCTTCTTTTCATATGATTGCCAATAAAATTACGGTAGGCTCAATAAGCCCAATAGATGGCGAAAAGAGCGATTTCTCCAACTTCGATTCGGGGGGGGGAGCTACAGACTTCAATCCCCTGGGAGTAAGGCTTGTCGACATGACCGCGCCGGGAGAATATATACTGAGCACCGTCCCCGGGAATAAATATGAATATTACGGCGGAACTTCCGTGTCAGCGCCTTTTGTGGCAGGCGCAGCCGCTCTTTTATGTTCATTCTTTCCGGAAAGAAGCGCGACTGAAATAAAAGACGCCATACTGAACAATACATTCTCGGGCAGAGGAGAAGGGGAATATTGGACACATGGAGCGCTAAACGTTGGAAAAGCATACCTTGAATTTGACAGCAACCCGGTAACTCCAATAATACCCGAACCATCAATCGAGGAGCAACGTCCAATAGCTTTGGAAATAACTATACATGGCAATACCATAGTTGATAGTACTATCCCGGTTTCGGTTTTCCCCGACCCGCCCGGAGTATGGTCCACTAAGCCTTATGAACGCGCACATGTAGAACTGATGGGTGATGATTTTGTTATAGTAAATAAAAGCATCGGAGAAGTTGAACTTATATACACTTATGAAGGTTTCAATAAAAATGTTGTAAGCGCAAGGAAGGTATTTCATGTTCTCGACATTTATCATCAAGGCGCCGCCGGATGCAGCGCGGACACGTTTTCATTGTTAATGGCGCCTCTTGCGTTCTTCATTTACATGGCTTCAAAGAAAAAGAGAAAATAGCGTAAATTATTTCGGGTAAGCGCGGGTCGACATAAAGTAAAAAACTGCTGACTTCATCCGATTTATATAGAGGAGAAGCTGTGTCTATACAAATCTAATCAAAGCGGACAATTCTTTTTTAGGAAAACAGAATAATGATTGTCCGCTTTGATAATTAGTTAGAAGTATTTTTGTATTTCAGATTTGCATACTTGTTTTGGAAATACTTTTATTTAGTGTTCATAAGTGTTTTGCGTGTTATTCGCAATATGCACTTATCCACAAATCCCATAACAGAGCTGAAAACAGAGAATATTTTTAAATAGTTATCCACAGACTTTTCCACTTATCCACATGTAGAAATAGCGAATTTTTATGTACGATAATTGCCACTGTGGAAAAAGAGGTAATAATGCTTATTAAGTATTTAAAAAGACTGGTTTTAATTATTATTGTAATTTTATTAGCCGCTCTTGCCATTGTGGCGTGGTTCGCAAGCACAGAGAGCGGTTTGATTATAGCGCTCAATTTTATTGACAAGTCCGAGTTCGATATGCCGCTCGACATTTATTTTGGCGCCGTCCNCGGCTCGCTGTTGGGTGGATTCACCATATCGGATATCACAGTGACTTCAGGCGACTCCCTCTTCGTGTCGGGNCNCTCTATATTGGGAACCGGTTCGGTAAAAGGAAGAGGAACAGATGTTTTACTCAAGGTTGACAAACTGAGCCTGGGATTCAGCCTCTCGCGGGAAAGCATAATTTCACCCGAGCGAGTTATAATAGAAGGCGCCTCGTCAGACTTTGACGCGCTATCCTCGCTTATAAACTACGCCGCAAGTTTGGGAGGAGGAGGCGAACCTATACTTTTGGACTTTATCCTTAAATCAAGCGATATTACCGGTATTCCGGACATGAACCCCGTAAACATTTCCGAGATATCCCTTTCAAGTAAGGGAGACCTGAAACTGGATATAGATGTAGGGAATGTAAATATAAACGTTGACCAGGTAATACCGATTGAACAATACCTTAAAATGAATATAAGTTCCGTCAATATAAATGTAGGTTCCGCAGGGAAAATTAACCTTGACCTTGCGGTAGCCCCGCTAACGGTCGTCAGCGTTGATTTCAGCGAGCTTGAAATTGCGGAACTTCTGGGCGCGTCCCAAGTTTCATTTGATGTTGACGGAAATACGGCAGGCAGCGCTTATATTGAGATTGGAGAACGCGGAGTGAGCGCGTCCGGTGATTTAAGGTTTAACGAGCTTAAAGTTTCGGGAATTCCGGTAAGTTCATTTGCTTCGCCTTGGAGTTTCAATGATTCAGATAATATTCTGCGTTTCCATAGAATAAACGCAACTTTGTGTGAGACTGAAAACTTAGGAGGCTGGGCTTTCGTGAACACCCAAAGTATGAGCGGTTCATTTTACCTTGACTGCGACAATTTGTCGCTTTCCGAGATTGAAAAAACATTTAAACTGGGATACCCACTTGAAGGAGAAAACGGAAGTTTTCACGTAAAAATGGAATTTGATAATGACAATTTTTCGGGAGATATTAGCATAAAAATCCCTTCAGTCATTATTGAAAAACAAAAAATAGACGACGTTTCCATCGGCGCAAGCATCAAAAATGGAGTTGCTGAAGGCAGCTTTGCAGCAAACCTTTTTGGCGCCCCAGTGAAAGGTTCCGGGTATTTTAATATGGAACCTCCGTACAAAATGAGCCTCGATTCAACGATATCAGGGTTAGATTGTTCAAAACTCGTGTTGATTGTTCCATCAATTGCAGATTCTTTACCACAGGGCAAAATCACCGCCGACATAAAAATTGACGGAACGCCTGATACAATTCAGGCGGATGGAAATGTAACATCCGACATGTTCTCCATTTATGGATTAAATTTTCAAAAACCATCTCTTACTATAAGCACTGATGTATCCGGATTAATAAATTATAAGATTACTTCTTCAGGCGGTGTGGTTTTAAATACGTCAGGCCAGGTAGATTTTTCAAAGCAACAGGTCAGCGGCAAAGGAAACGTATCAATTAACGTAGCGTCAGTTCCTGCTTTGAAGGGATCCGGGATAACCGGAACAGTAAATTCAAACTTCGAGGTTTCCGGAAATATGCTCAATCCCGTTGTTACAGTTAAGGCAAGTTGTAGGAACAATAATGCTTTTGGCGTGCGACTAATGCAGAGTTCGGTTTCTTTAAAATATTCCGCTGGAACGCTTGGAATAATAGATTCAAGTTTTCAGCTGGATACAAACAGCTTCATATGGGTTAAGGGGAATGTTGCACTCAAAGGAGCTGAACCGGTAATTGACGTTTATGGAACAGTTAAGAATTTTTCGCTTGAGAGTTACGGTATAAACGGAAATACAAACGGACAGTTCAAAATAGTCGGCGCTGTTTCCAATCCCGCTATAACCGGCAATTTTAACGCTCCCGCCGCTAACGGGGACAATCTTAACGTTAAAATATCAGGGACTGCAAAAGCTATAGCTTTTGAAATCAACGATACCACAATTGCTGGAGGGAGCTTGAGCGGCAAAGGCAGCATTAAATTTCCGGCAAAGGGCTCACCAGCCATAAACGCAGATATCAGTGCGGTGAACATCAGAATGAGTTCTCTTTACGAAGCTTATAATATCAGTTCTCCAATAGGCGGGATGTTTACAGGAAACATAAAAGCCAGGGGAACTATAGCCGCGCCTTCTGTTGAGCTTACAACTCAATACCCTCTTACGTTGAATAAGATGTTGTTGGATAAATTATGCATTACGCTTACTGAGGGCAAAGGGAAAAATCTTGACTTAAACGCAAAAGCTTTGCTTGGAAGCGCCCTTAACCTGGAATTTAACGGCGTAATCCGGCATGAAAAAGAAGGGTTCGCGTTAAGCATAGTAAGCAATAATATAAATGTAGATGAGCTTGTGCAAATGTCTTCTCCATCTCTCCGCGACAGTTTTGCGGGCGCCGTCAAGCTTTTGGCCGATGTTGAACTATATCCAAAAGGCAGAATGGCATTTACTTTAGAAACGCCGCAACTGCAAGCGTTCGGCTTTACCGTAAACGCGCTCCGTGTTCCGTTTGAATTCAGCGGCGACGAAATCAGATTTATAGTTGATCGTGGAAATATTGGCGGCGCATTGATTTTTGGGGAAGGCGCCATAGATTTAATCAATAACGATTGGAAAGCTTCTTTTTCAATTAAGGATATATTTCTGGAAAAGCTTGCTGAGGGCATACTTTCTCCAATGGGAGGGGCACTGACAGGCAGAGGAGAGAGCCAATTTAAACTTAATGGCAAACTTGGAATGTTCCCAAGCGTTTTCGGAACTGGTTCTTTTTCAGCGTCAAACGGCGCGTTATTTGGACTTGAAGGAATGGAAATGTTAAACAAGGAAAGAAAGTTTGAATTTGGGTCGATAAACGGAGGATTTATTTTTAACGGCAAGGATGTCAGCATAACTGCCGGCACTTCAATAAACGCTCCGTCAAACGATAATTTTTACAAATATATAAGACTCTCGGGACCGCTTGGGATAGATGGAAAGGGGATGAAACTTAATTTTTCAGCAAGAATAGACATAGAAATCTTAAAAATTCTTATAAAAGCTTTTGAAGGGCTTATAAGCCTTGCAAGCGGCGGAGGCGCAACATCAAACCCTGCCCGGGCAGTCACTGAAAAAGTGCTTGGTATCAAAAGAAAAACTTTTAATGACGTCACGTTTGTCCTGCAAGGAGGCTTTGACAATCCTGTTTTCAGCAACCTAAAGATAGACAGGGAAATGTCGGGTGTTTATGAATGGGGAAAAACCGCGAATGAAGAAGGCAATACAGATAAGAAAAGGATCAATATAAATATAAATATTGCAGTTGGTCCAGGCTCGTCCGATTCAGACGTCAAAGGCGATTTGCAGCAAAGTATACTTGATGTCCTATTCGATAGCGTAATTCCGGAAGTGTACTAGAGAGCTTAGAGCTGAGAACTGAGAACTGAGA
>WRNQ01000054.1 GCA_009776565.1 Synergistaceae bacterium
TTTCAAGGATTTCATCGTACAGCTTGATTGGTTGGTCCATGATGTCATTGTTTTCAAACGCTGAAAAAAACGTATCGCTTTTTATCGTTACAGGCTCGTCAAAGCTTCCTTTGGAAAACAGATGGAATAATACATCGTCCGTTGCGTTTCTGCGAACTTCAAGATATTTTGGGAAAAGATAATCGTGAGTGGCTGCAAATATTTGTACCCCCGTTCGTTGGAGCGCAAGCAAGGTATCAACAAGAGTTGGAATATTCCTTGGATTAATATTNGATTCTGGTTCGTCCCAAAACAGTATGGAATTATTTTTTAATACTCCAGTCTCTATCAATCGTGACAGTAGAGCAAGTTTTTTGTATCCTTCCGCTTCCACTTNGAAGTTATATTCAGTNCCATCACGAATAATGTAATACGTGTCGTTTTTGTATGCCACCTGACCACCGATGATTTTTCCAATGACATTCAACATTTTTTGTGATTCATCCTGTATTTGCCTCAATACAGAGATGCTTGCCTTGTTGATAATGTCTATTAACGTTCTATCAAGCGGCAGCTTTCTATAAGCATAATCTTTTTCTATTCTTGCGTGTGTCAACATTTCTTTCGTTGGGATAAAAGCTGAATCAATCGTGTTCAGGTCATTATCAGAATTATAATTTATTGTATCAGGGCGAATCTTTTTAGCCACTTCGTTGTAGAGTGTACGCTCCGGATTAGCACCCCATGTATTCAGGCGCCGCCCACCATAAAATGCTACACTATACTCTTGTTTTTTATTCATGTCACGTATCCAGAAATTATCCTCTTGCATATCAAAAAACTCATATAGCAATGAGTAGAATATTTCACCAAAACTATTATCAATACGTTCGCATTCGCACATTGCATACAAAAGCTTCAGTAAATGAGTCTTTCCTGTGCCATTGTCACCAATGAATACGTTTATACCATTTGAAAACCGCATTTTCAACTTATCAAAGACCGTGAAATTTCCGACTGTGATTTCTTCAATTGGCATTTATCATTTCTCCTGACGAAAAACTAATGTGTTTCCAGTTAACTGCATTTATCTCTCCTTCCATTCTTTAATTATATCGTATCCATCAACTTTGAAAAATCGTCTCGCTGAATCTCAGAAGTATGCCAATTTTAAAGAACAGGTCATAGACATCCTCGCCAAATTTGCCCTTTCCGTCAATACTAAGCATATTATTGCAAAATATTCTGTAATAAGTGTTTTGTGTCGCGGATAAACTTAAATCCCATTGCAATTTAGTCAAAGTGAGTTCAAGCATTTCAATAATTCTTATCATTATTTTAATATTCGGGAAGTCATTTTCAAGCTCGTACATTTTTGTTATGAGCCAGGATGAAGCTGTGTAGCTTATTTTTGTAATGTTAAGCTTAACTCCCCAATTGACCGCTTTATCAATGGATGTTAAAAGCTTAGTTATATCAAGCGCTTCTGCTTTAAAAATGCGCTCGATATCCGCATTGAGAAGCACCCCTGCCGTACTTTGCAGTAAGGTTGGTAATGCTACATCGCTTTTTCCTATCAAAGAAAACATATTCTCGTACCTGCTGACCATACCCCGAACGCTATTTTCAATATCGTTCGTTTCGTTCTCAATCAAACAGGAAAGAAGATAATGGCGCATATCTTTTGTAAGGTGCTGAATGGAGAATATGTTTTTTCCGAAGATTGCGTTCATATATGCATCATCATTAAACACTTCTCTGTTTGTAAACTTGCCACAAAGTTTTTCGTATTCAGCTTTTGCCAGCGATTCGCAGTCATCCGGAAGCTCTTTGACTCCGCATATTAATTCGTAGTCCTTACCAAGAGCTGCGGCGAAAAAGAAAGGCCTTCCACGAAATGAAAGCGTTGCGTCTCCAATTGCATAACCAACGCAGAATTTTGCCCCTTCTTGATTTCTTATATCGATAATTACATCGGGTAACGGGTCTTCTAATATAAAAGAATAAATTGCTACCTGCGCAATTTTTCTTTCAGGCGTTAGTTTAACCGGCTCGACTAATTCTTCATAAACAACTCTGCCATTTGGATATTTGTCCGTATTTCCCAACGCAAGCTCAATTCTGCCCTTAAACTCATTTTCCAATTCTTTTCCCAGTAATTCCCTGGCGTAATCTATTACCTGTGAAGCGTAACATAATATTTGTACTGTTTCTATGCCCGCTATATCATCAAAAAACCAACCGCAGCTCGTATACATAAGCAAAGCGCTTCTTTGCATTTCAAGCAGCCGCAACGCGCGTACAGCTTCTTTAGCGGTAAGAACACGATTGGAATGGGAGTATAGCCATTCATTAACCTTTGCAGGAGAGTTATCCAACATTATTTCAATATAGGCGTCACGAGCGTTCCAGGCATCTTTAAGAATTTTACCCAGTTCATATTCAAATTCATCGTTTATTGAATCCCTAAGCCAATCAAGCGCGTCACGAAGAGGCCCCCTCCACTTTTGATGATATCCCTTACCAGTGTTGCAACCGCAATCACTTCGCCAACGTTCCACTCCGTGAGCGCAACTCCAGGAGGAATTCTCAATTATTCGCACGATATGCTTCGGCGGATGATTTTTTAAGAATTCACCATATACTGTAAGAATAACTCCGGGATGCTCATTAATTTTTTCAATACAATAAGCAAGAGCCATGTCGCCATGCCTATGATGGTGTCCATAAGACTCTCCGTCCGTTGCCACATTCACAAGACGATCTAGCGTGTCTTCGCAGATTGAGTCAGCAAGGTGACGCGCATAATTCTCGCCATTATGCAATAACCCCTTAAAAGCTATTTCATGTGAAACATAACCGTTATAAAAAAAAATATCTATATGTTTCCCGGAGGGAAGCAATAAACGATATGGGAAAGATGTATCAATACGTCCGTCACTCACATCTACCCATTGATCTGAGCCTGCCGCTCTTATTGACGCAGCTTGATACGGGGAAAGAATCGTGTAAACTATGCCATTGTTGCAAAGCACTTCCAATGTCTCAATATCAACCGCAGTTTCAGCAAGCCACATCCCTTCCGCAGGTCTGCCGAATCTATTTCTGAAATCAGCCATGCCCCAACGTACTTGCGTTATTTTGTCGCGCAAATTTGCGAGCGGCATTATTATGTGATTATACACTTGTGAAATAGCTGTTCCATGTCCTGAAAAGCGTTGCAGCGATATCTTATCCGCTTCTTTTAACAGTTTAAGGAAAAATGGAGCTTTTTTTTCAGCCCAGGATAGTAAGGTTGGACCAAAATTAAAACTGATCTCGGAATAATTATTACAGATCTTAATGATTTTACCTTGATTATCCAATATGCGAGCAGCAGTATTACGCAAATAACACTCCGAGTAAATACGTTCATTCCAGTCATGCCAAGGAGCTGCTGATTCCTGATTTTCTATTTCTCCATACCATGGGTTTTCACGAGGTGGTTGATAAAAATGCCCATGAATAGTTACATATTTTGACAATGCTCTCCCTCCCCGCGTATCATGATATTGTTAGTATGTCTTTTTAATCTGAACCGATCATATCCCAAGTTTTATTATCGTTCTTTATAAAAAAATGTAATTGCCAGAGGAGGTATATTTAATGGCAAAGAGGCTGGTCTTCCATGTGTTGGAACTGCTTCAGCCGCCAATCCTCCTGAATTCCCCATACCGCTGCCGCTATAAACTGAAGCGTCGCTATTCAGTATTTCTTTCCAAAAACCAAATTCCGGAACTCCAACTCTATAGTGCGGTCGCGGCGTCGGAGTAAAATTGCATACTGCCAGAACATATTCTCCAGGGGTTTTGCTCTTACGCAAAAACACAATTATGCTTTGTTGCCAGTCTCCACAATCCACCCATTCAAATCCGGATTGGTCAAAGTCGCATTCATAAAGCGGAGGGTATTTTTTTAAGGCATAGTTGAGGTCAAGCACCCATTTATGAAGTCCCTGGTGTTCGGGATATCTCAGTACGCTCCAATCAAGAGCGTCATCATGGTTCCATTCACGACCCTGTCCAAATTCAGCTCCCATAAATAAAAGCTTCTTCCCGGGATGAGCGTACATGAAACCATATAATAACCTTAAATTAGCCCTTTTCTGCCACCAATCTCCAGACATTTTATCCAGTAATGACCCTTTTCCATATACAACTTCATCATGAGACAAGGACAGAAGAAAGTTTTCTGAAAATGCGTACCATATGCTGAAAGTAAGCTGATTATGGTGATAACTCCTGAAAATTGGTTCTTTACGCATGTATTCTAAGATATCGTTCATCCATCCCATATTCCATTTCATACCAAAACCAAGTCCTCCGAGATGTACAGGTTTGGTAACCATCGGCCAGGCAGTTGACTCTTCGGCAATAGTTTGAACATCAGGAAAACGTCCATATATTTCCTTATTCAGGTCACGCAACAACGAAATTGCTTCCAGATTCTCTCTGCCGCCATATATATTAGGTATCCATTCACCTTCTTTTCTTGAATAGTCAAGATATAACATAGATGCAACGGCATCTATNCGAAAACCGTCAATATGATATTGATCAATCCAAAAAATAGCGCTGCTTATTATAAAAGAGCGGACTTCATTCCGGGCATAATTAAATACATGGCTTCCCCAATCCGGATGATAGCCTTTACGCGGGTCAGAATGCTCGTAAAGACAAGTTCCGTCAAAATTGGCAAGTCCATAGTCATCGCCTGGAAAATGCGAAGGAACCCAATCAAGTATTACAGCTATACCTTTTTGATGCAAACGATCAATCAGATACATAAAGTCTTCGGGTGTTCCGTATCGGGCGGTAGGCGCAAAAAAACCGAGCGTTTGATACCCCCACGACCCATAGAAAGGGTGCTCCATGACAGGCAAAAATTCAACTGCTGTAAATCCCATTTCCGCCACATAACCGCTTAGTTGGTCTGCAAGTTCTTTGTACGACAGAGAATTTCCCGTAGTCCAATCGCGTCTCCACGATCCAAGATGTACTTCGTAAATCGACCAGGGCTTATCAAGAGCGGTATTCTTATGACGATTTGCCATCCATTCTCCATCTCCCCACAAATAATCCGGAGAGTGTACTATTGAAGCAGTCCTCGGAGCTATTTCCCATGCAAAAGCGATAGGGTCCCCTTTATCTGCCACATAATTGTGGACGTTTGATTCAATATGATACTTGTAAAGATCCCATTTATTTACTCCACAAATAAACCCTTCCCACACGCCGCTTTCGTCCCATCTGGGCGCCAATGGGTGAGCGTCCTTATCCCAGTTATTAAAATCACCAATAACCGAGACTGTTTTTGCGTTAGGCGCCCATACCGCAAAGAAAGTCCCTTTATTTCCGTCAATTTCAAGAACATGGGCGCCAAATTTTTGATACATGGTATAATGTGTGCCCTGTTTGAGGAGAAAGATATCATATTCAGTTATCATTGAAATATCGTGCCGAACTTTTTTTGTAGCCATAGTGTGAGCCTCCTTTATTTGTTACACAGCTTTATACCAAGTCGTAATCGAACGTATGCTTCGTTGTTATTGCTCCCCTTGCTCGACGTAGGTTGACTACGCCCTCACGGCGGGTCGCAATATCCGCCTCGCCTACGCTCAAATTTCAACTTGTTATCAGTTCTTAAGCATTACCGTCATCAGGAATCTTAAGAGGTAACGCGGCGGACATAAGTAAAGCGTTCTCTCCATCGCTGTAATAATTTGTAATAACTCTATTTTTTACAAAACCGAACATCATGTAAAGAGAAAGTGCCGGAGTGTTGCTTATTCTGACTCTTAGTTTAATTCTTTTGCAACCATAAGCTTCCGCTACTTCTGAAAGCGCAAGAAGTATCTGGCTGCCAATTCCTTTTCTCCGATGTTCTTCAATTACCATAATATTTATAATACAAGATACTTTTTGACTGACATCCAATATTCCGTATCCTATTAGTTTATCGTCAGAAAGGGAAAAAGCTCCAATACATGTGGAGTTTTCTTTTTTAAAAAGTTCATGATACAAAACATTTGAAGACCAAACATAAGGAGATGTAGCATTAATACTTAAAATCTGCGGAAAATCATTTTTTGTGCAAAACCTTATATCTACTGTAATAATAATATCTCGCCCCGTTATATCGAAAAAATCATATTCCCAAATCTATTATTTGATGTCTCTGTGGTCCGACTCCAACAAAAACAACAGGAACCTTGCAATGTTTTTCGATAATACGCAAATAACCCTGAGCCGCTGGAGGAAGTTCTTCAAACTTCCTGCATTCAGAAATGTCTTCCTGCCATCCGGGAATTTCTTCAAATATTGGTTTTGCCTCAGAAAGAAAGAAAAGCTCGTTTCTGTAACTATGGAATAAATCATTCTCAATTTCGTATGCAGTACAAAATTTAATTTTATTCAAACCTGTCAGTACGTCCAATTTTGTAAGTATTATTGCGTTTGCTCCATTTACCATCATAGCATATTTTAACGCAACCATATCTATCCAGCCGCATCTTCTCGGGCTTCCTGTAGTTGTATACTCCCCGCCTTTTTCGCGCAAAAACTCTCCAATTTCACCGCTATCTTCGGTCGGCATGGGGCCGTCCCCTATTCTGGTTGAATATGATTTAACGACCGCTAACACTCTGTCAATACTTTGGGGGGCAATGCCTAAACCAACACAACCTCCGGCAGAAGTGAGAGAGGAATTGCTGACATATGGATAAGTTCCATGATCTATATCCAAAAGCGTTCCCTGGGTACCTTCCAATAGCACATTTTTACCGTTGTCGATTGCGTAATTGATTTCTGAACTGGTATCTGCAATATAAGGAGAAAGTTCCCTTCCCCATTGACGTGTAATGTCAAATACCTCGCTGAAAGCAATCGGTGATTCATTATAAAGCCGCGTTAACACCATATTCTTTTTTTCAAGGATTTCTTCTAATTTTGAGCGAAGCTTACGCTCATCTACGATGTCTTCCAACCGGAGACCGGAGCGCGTGTATTTATCAACGTAACACGGAACGAAACCTATGTTTGCTGTTTCAATATTATGCCCTTTATCGCGATAATTATTCTGCGCTTTATCCAAAATTTTATGATATGGCATCACTAAATGAACTGCTCGGCTTATAATGAGCCGGGCTCTGTCTATACCTTTTTCCTGTAATTCTTTTAATTCCGCCAGCAACAGCTCCGGATCAAGTATTGCGCTGTTTCCTATAACACACAATTTACCATGATAAAGCATCCCTGACGGCAGCGAGTTGAAGATAAATTTCTTATTGTCAACAATTATGGTATGACCAGCATTAGTATCTCCCTGGTATCTTGCATATATATCAAATCTATCCCAAAGAGCGTCTATTACCCGTCCTTTCCCTTCGTCACCCCATTGTGCCCCTATGATTGCTTCAACTCTTCCTTTCATGGGCAACACTCCTTAAGTAATCTTCAATATTTCCTCTATTGCTCTCTGTAACTGTTTGTCTTCATTGTGATCTTTCTGGATTTCGCCATCAACTTCAATTGTTGGTGGTAAACCTATATGATCTATCACTCGTCCGGACGGAGTGTAATACTTTGCTATCGTAACATAAATGCCTGAACCATCAGTGAGATTGAATAACCTTTGCACAGAACCTTTTCCAAAGCTTGTTTTTCCCACTGTAATGGCTCTGTCCCTGTCCATAAGAGCTCCAGCGACTATTTCTGAAGCGCTTGCGCTTCCTTCGTTTATTAATACGACTAAAGGTATTGCTGTTTTAAAACCTGTTGGATTAGCTTGATAAACCTCATTAGCTCTCACCATTCTGCCTTTCGTCTCCACGATTTCCCCATCAAATAAAAAGAAACTGCTTATATTTACAGCAACATCCAGAAGCCCTCCGCCATTATTTCTTACATCCAATATTAATCTGTCAGCGCCTTCGTTGATTAGGTTTTTTATAGCTTCTTCAGTTTCTATATCTGTTTTCATTTTAAACTGAGTCAATCTTATATAACCAATGTCATTCGAAAGCATTTCACTTCTCACGGACTCAATTTTTATTATTTCCCTCACTAAATCAAATTTTAACAGTTCATCTTCATTTTCTCTTTTCATCCAAACTGTTACGGGAGACCCGGGGGCGCCGCGCAAACGATTTACTATCTCCTGTGAATCAAGTCCAACTACAACTTCATCATCAACTTTGACAATCTGATCTTTCGGTTTGATTCCCGCTCTATCGGCAGGAGTGTCTTCAATCGGGCTTATAACGAGAACTCTGCTGTCCCGCTCTCCAACATACATACCCAAACCGCCGTATTGACCTTCAAGATTAATTTGCTCATTTCTTAATTGGTCCGGATTTACAAATCTTGTGTAAGGATCTGACCAGGCTGCAACCATTCCTCTTATCGCTTCGTGAATTATCTTATCTTCAGATATTGCCTTATCCTCAGCATCTACTTGATAAGACTCAATTATTGCCCTGGCCTGCTTTATTAACCAAAGATTTTTGACGCTGAATGGAGATATACGTTCAAAGTCAGATATGTCCTCTCCAAATACGGAAGAAGAAACAAGACCTGCAATTAATAAAATTATCCATAAATATTTGTTCTTTAACATTTATTCTTTCATCCTTTCTATGTAATTACCTTTTCTTGAGGTAACGCATAGGGTCGCGCGCCTCTGCCCCTACTCTGACCTCAAAATGCAGATTGTATCCGGTAGTTGTCCCCGTTTTGCCTACAGTCCCTATTGTCGTTCCGGATTTTACGGCGGCGCCTTCTTTTACATTCATTGTATCAAGGTGCGCATAAACGGTTGAGATATTTCTGCCATTATCTATTATAATTACCTGCCCAAAACCTCTTTGCCATCCTGCATAAAGAACCTCGCCAGGTCCGGCGGCATGAACAGCAGTTCCCAACGGAACCGCAATATCTATCCCGGAGTGGTTTGATTTCGTCTTAAATACCGGATGCACCCTACTTCCAAACGGACTGCTGATTGTGCCTACGACCGGCCAATCCAGCATACTTCCACTTGCTAAATATGTATACTCTGGCAAACGTGTAGGCGGCGCTGTCGGGTCTTGGTGGGGTAATCCCGCCAGACGTTCCCTTTTTCTCTTCATTAAGTCTGCTATTGTTCTTCCTATTTCACGTTGAGCAGCTTCAGCCTCTATTACTGCTCTTTGTTGCAGAGCTTTTTGTTTACGAACATTTTCAAGGAATTTATTAGATTCAACTATTGCGTTATTATATTCTGACTGTTTATTTTTTAGCTTATTTGATTCGGAAATTAAATCCTCTCTGTTTTGGGTCAAACGTTTGTTACTGCTAACCAGTAATTCTTCCTGTCTCAATAAATCTTCTATTAGATTTTGGTCTTGCATCGAAAGTTTTTCTAATAAATAAATAGAGTTCATCGCATCGTGAATATTTTTTGATGAAAAAAACAGGTTCAAATTTTCAGCGTCATTATAACGGGACATATTGACCATTCTTAAGCTAAGCTGTACAACAATTTGCTCAATTCTAACGCGGGTATCCCTTATTTCTTTATCAATTTTATTTATATCATTTTTAAGTTTCTGCGTTTTTAACGTGAGAACTTTATTCTCCTGTTGAAGAACCGTAGCGTTTTGCTCAAGCTTCAATAAATCACCAAGTACTGATCTTTCCTGAGTCCCTATATGTTGAACATTGTGGCGGTGTATCTCAATACTACGTTCCAATTCTCTCATTTTTGCTTCTTCCGCCGCTACCTCTTTATCTATATCAGGATCTTCAGCGGCAAATACGCTGACGTTTGAGCAGAATAAGATAATTAATAACGCTATAACTATGTTCATTTTAGTTCTATGCAAATTTTT
>WRNQ01000055.1 GCA_009776565.1 Synergistaceae bacterium
GTTTTCTCTGATTCCGTCCGTGATATGCTCGTTTTCGACGCGCTGATTTACAATGAAGACAGACATTTTGGCAACTTCGGCTTACTACGCGATAATCGTACAGGAAAAGTCATATCGCCGGCGCCAATATTTGATAACGGAGTTTCGTTATTTAATTACGCTCTTCCAAACGATTACGCAGAACTGGATAAATACGCAAAAACACGTTTACCAGAATATAGCGGCACAGAGTTTGAAGGTATTTGCAGCGCTTTTATTACTGCACGGCAGAGAGAAAAACTCAGGAAAATATTAAACTTTTCTTTTAAGCGCCATCCAAAACTGAATTTGCCGGAAGATAATCTGAAAGCTATTGAAAAACATATGAGGGAACGCGCATCTCAGCTAATCAGGTTGCCATGAGAAAAGGATTGAGTTGTTTTACTCTTAACCCAATATTGCGGTATTTGTTACACTTACTGCGCATCGCGTTGCATACATAACTTATTGACAGGTTTTTTAATCGTGTATATACTTATAATAAAGTTATTCATTTTCAATGTTTTCAAAAATAAGCGCTCAAAAATATCTGGATGTGACGCCTTGCCTGCAAAAAGGGATGGNAAATANTANTCCCTTAGAATAAGGAGTTGTTTAATTGATGAAAAACATACTTGTTATTGGCAGTTTAAACATGGATATCGTAACGCAGGTAGATAGAATACCTGTAGCAGGAGAGACTGTTTTAGGAGACGACCTTCGCTACAGTTGCGGCGGAAAAGGGGCGAACCAGGCGTTTGCCATCGGCAAATTTGAGGGCTCAGCAGAGATGTTGGGTTGCGTGGGCAAGGATGGTTTTGGTGAGGAAATTATACGTAATCTTGCTTCTGTAGGCGTCAAGGTTGATGCCATAGGGCGCAGCGAATCGCTGAAAACCGGAACCGCAATCATTAATGTCGAAAAGAGCGGCAACAACAATATCGTAGTAATCCCCGGCGCTAATAAAAGCTGTGATGAAGCTTATCTGCGTGCGAATGACGCCTTATTCAAAAAATGTGATTATATCCTGCTTCAAATGGAAATTCCTGAAGAAGCGGTATGGTACGCAATCAACCGCGGAAAAGAATTAGGCAGGACTATAATTCTAAATCCTGCGCCGGCGCCAGATTCTTTGCCTGCGGATATAATGCCGAAACTGGATTACATAATACCGAACGAATCTGAACTCGTAAAACTATGCGGTTGCGATGACGACTCCATGAACGAAATTAAAAGGGGAGCTCAAAAGCTTATCAATATGGGGGTGAACACCGTAATTGTGACTTTGGGCGATAAAGGCGGCGTGTTAGTTCAAAGGGACTTGTTCGAGCTTTTCCCGCCTATCCCTGTAAGGGCTGTCGATACAACGGCTGCAGGAGACTGTTTTTGCGCGGCTTTTGTTGTTGCATTGGCAAACGATCAAACTCTGCATGAGGCTATTACTTTTGCAAAAATTTCAGCGGGATTGGCAGTAACTAAGCAAGGAGCACAGAACTCTATTCCTGACAGATTACAAATAGAAGAATACCGTATCTCAAAAAATTAATTGGTGTCATTAATACAGAATAAAAAAGGTGGAGATTTGAATATGAAGAAGTTAATGGCGGTTGTATTGGCGGTTGTATTGGTAGTATGTTTCGGAAGCGCGGTATTGGCGGGCGAAAAACCAGTAGTGGGGCTTGTTATGAAATCCCTGGCAAATGAGTTTTTCAAAACAATGGAAGAGGGCGCGCGTAAGTTTGCCGCAGAGGACGGAACTTTCGAGCTTATACCAGTCGGAATGAACTCCGAGACGGACATTGATACCCAAATCAGCGCGATGGAGAATTTCATAACGCAAAAGGTTGCTATGATAGTATTGGCGCCGGCGGATTCCGTGGGGCTTGTTCCATCAGTCAAGAAAGCTATTGATGCGGGGATACTGGTAGTGAATTTTGACGTCACGCTTGATAAGCAGGCTTTGGCAGACAACGGTTTGCCGCAGGATTTCCTTTTTGTTGGTCCTGATAACGAGGAGGGTTCCTATCTTGTAGGTAAATTCCTTGGCGAGAAACTGGGAAAAGGGGCGGATGTCATAATCATTGAGGGCAACCCGGGCGCAGACAATGCAAAACAGCGCAAAGCCGGGTTTGATAAAGCTGTCGCAGAATGTGAGCTTAATCTTCTGTCTTCGACCACCGCGCACTGGGAAACCGAAGAGGCGAACACCGTTATGACTAACCTGTTGACGAGATTCCCGGATGTCAAGGGCGTCATGTGCGCCAATGACTCAATGGCGCTCGGAGTTGTCCGCGCCATAGAGGCTGCCGGCAAGAGCGGGCAAATTGAAGTAGTAGGTTTTGATAATATCGGCGCATGCCAGGAACTCATCAAGGAAGGCAAGATGCTTGCCACAGTTGATCAGTTTGGTCCCGAGATGGCCTCGAACTCAATTAAAGTAGGTTTTCGTATCCTGAACGGCGAAGCAATAACTGGTTGGGAGAAAACTCCCGTAGTGGTTATATCCAAGGAGAATTTGAATTAAGAGCGATAGTGGCGAGATGCCCGAAGGGAATACCCGTCGGGCATCTTAGCTATCGATGTCTTCCGGAGGCGTAAAAATGGGCGCGGACATTCTCTCGATAAACGGAATAACGAAAAGTTTTCCCGGAGTTAAAGCTCTTTCGAATGTTTCGTTTTCCATTCGGGAGGGCGAGGTTCATGCTTTGGTCGGCGAAAACGGCGCCGGTAAATCTACCTTAGTTAAGATTCTATGCGGATACTATAAAGCCGACGGCGGTGAAATTCTTTTCAATGGTAAACCTTACTTGCCCCAGACGCCGCGAGCGGCGATGGATTCTGGAATCCGCGTCGTCTATCAGGAATTTAACCTGTTATCTTATCTTTCAGTTGCCGAAAACATCTTTTTCGACCATTTGCCGCGCAAGGGAGGAGTATTGGTCGATAAAAAAAAGCTTTATGCCAACACTTTGAAGGTATTGAAGCGCGTAGGTCTTAACGTTGACCCGGAGCTTCCCGCAGAACTCCTTGGGGTTGCGCAAATGCAGCTTGTAGAAATTGCAAAGGCTATTTCGTCCAGTTGCCGCGTGTTGATTCTTGACGAACCTACGGCCACTCTTTCACCCGGTGAGATTTCGCGTCTTTTTGAAATAATTAAAACTGAAAAAAATCTTGGCCTGACTGTAATTTACATATCTCACCATCTCAAAGAGATTTATGAAATAGGCGATCGTGTAACGGTGCTGCGAAATGGCGAATTCGTTGGAACAAGCGATGTAAGCGGGATAAGCATCCCCCAGATTGTTTCCATGATGGTTGGGCGTCAGATGGGAATCGAATATCCTTTCAACGACAATATCTCACCGGAAGAAATACCGAGGTTGGAGGTCAGGAAACTGCGTATTGCAGGTAATCCCCACGAAATATCATTTGAACTCAGACGCGGCGAAATACTTGGGATATCCGGACTTGTCGGTTCAAAGCGGACAGAAACTGTCCGCGCAATATTTGGCGCGGATGAGAAGCGAGGAGGAACAGTTCTCCTGGACGGGAAAAAATTAAACATCCGGTCGCCGCGCGATGCTGTCCGGCAGGGCATATGTCTTTTAACTGAGGACAGGAAGACGCAGGGATTGATTTTGGATATGCCGCTTGCATCAAACATATCGCTTGCCGCTTTGGACAAAGTAACGCGTTTCGGGGTTATAAGCAAGAACGTTGAGAATTTTGAGGCGGAGCGGCTTTCAAAAGAACTTGCTATCAAAACTCCGTCATTGCGCCAGCTAGCGCGTAACCTGTCCGGCGGCAACCAACAGAAAGCTGTTCTGGCGAAATGGCTTTTCCGTGACGCAAAAGTGTTGATTTTCGACGAGCCTACGCGCGGTATTGATGTCGGCGCAAAGTACGAGATTTATCTGTTATTATGGCGGCTTTTAGCGGAGGGCAAAGGGGTGCTTATGATTTCATCCGACCTCAGCGAATTGATGGGCGTCTGCCACAGGATTATTGTTTTTTCAAGAGGGCAGGTGTCGGGCGAAGTATTGCGTCCCAACTTCGAACAGGAACGCATATTAAAATACGCCTACAGCGTTTCGTAGGATTTAATGAAGGAGATAATCTGTTAATTAATGAACACTAAAAGAATTGCTTATTTACTGCTTAACGAGGCTGGGATTGGTTGCGTCCTGATCCTGATTTGCGCTCTTTTTTCCTATTTCGTCCCTTCCTTCGCCACGAGGCTAAACATCTCCAACATATTCACCCAAATAAGCATAAACACGGTTATAGCAGTTGGTATGACCTTTGTTATCCTGCTTGGAGGAATAGACCTTTCCGTTGGATCGGTGCTTGCTTTATGTACTATTCAAGCTGGGCTTATCATCACCAACAAAGAAATGCCCGTAAGCAACGTAATAACATTGGCTATATTAGCGTCAATGCTGACGGGCATGGCGTGCGGCCTGTTCAACGGATGGGTTTGTGAGAGATGGAAGATTCACTCGTTTGTAGTCACGCTTGGAATGCTGAACATAGCAAGGGGCGCGGCGCTCCAGTTCAGCAATTCGCGGACGATATTTTCGTTCCCTGTTGAGTTTAACTCTTTCGGGTCGCTTTCGTACTTCGGAGTTCCCGTCATATTTATCATGGCTATCACACTGGTTCTGATTGGTCATTTTATCCTCGTCAAGACAATTTTCGGGCGCATGATCTACGCGATAGGAAACAACGAGGAAGCAGTAAGGCTTTCGGGTCATAATCCAAAATTTTACAAGATAACTGCATTTGTGATATGCGGAGGAATGGTTGGTATTGCAGCTATCCTTTATATGCTGCGCCTCAACATTGCGTCTCCAATCCTGGGCAACGGGTTTGAGCTTTCTGCTATTGCCGCTGTTGTAATTGGGGGAACCAGTATGAAAGGAGGAAAGGGTAGTCTGATTGGAACCCTGATAGGCGCCGCAATAATTGGCGTACTTAACAACGGTCTTTTGTTGTTGGGGATGAGCGACTTCGCGCGCCAGATTGTTACGGGCGCTATCATTATCATAGCGGTTATATTGGATACTTACAGAGTGAAACTTTTACAAATGCTGTCCAAGTAGTCTAATGCTGATTTGCGTTTAAAAGTAAATCAGCGCCATTATTTCGGATTCATATCAACAATGCGACATTTAGTTTCAAGAGTTATTAATTTATGGGAGGTGTTCAGAAGTGAGAAAGACAAAATTTCCTGTGCTTTTGGCAATTGTTGTTGTCTTCCTGATGGTCGGTTCGGCGGCGGCAAAGGAGAAGGTAATCCTGGACTCGGATATGGTGGAGCTTTTTGACGATGGCGTTGCAATGCTTATGCTGGCGAGCCACCCAGATGTTGATTTGCTTGGGGTAACTGTAGTTGCAGGCAACGGATGGCTTCAGGGCGGGCTTGCAAGGGGCGTTCGTCAGTTGGAACTTATTAACCGCAGCGATATTCCTATAGTAGCCGGTGCAAGACAGCCGATGAGGACTGGTCGCTTTGAAGCGGTGAAGACGCCAAATCAATCTGAGCCGTCGTGGTGGGGTTACGAGAGGGCGCTGTTTGGTATAGGCGTTTCGAGCTATACAGGAGCTTTCGGTCGTGCAGAGCTTGATCCGTCCAACTTTGGCGGCAGCGTGCCTCCAAATGCGAATCAAACGTATTACGGACCGATTGAACTATGGAAAGATTACTATCAAAACAGATACAAAGAGGCGCCAAAGTTCGATATTGCGGAAGATCCGCGACCGGCTTTCAAGTATAAATTTGGACCGGACTTCATAGTTGAACAAGTCAACAAATACCCTGGCGAGGTAACCATCATAGCAATCGGACCATGCACCAACCTCATGATGGCGGTATTAAAAGATCCGACAATAGTGCCTCTCGTTAAGAGAGTGATTTACATGGGCGGCGCAGTTAACGTTGCGGGCAATACGTCACCTGCCGCCGAGTTCAATTGGTGGTTCGATCCGGAAGCGGCGCGCTTTGCCGTTAGAACTCCATGGGGCAAGTCGGTAGCAAGCGAGGATAAGATAACTCAGTATGTCGTCCCGCTGGACGTTTGCGAAAAGATGTATTTCACACACGAGCAATACAATACAATTGTGAATTTGAAGGGAATCAACCCCGGAATCAAGGCGTTGTTCGAGTCTAACTACGGGTCAACATACGCCTCTCCTTCCGACGCGAAGTCATTTGTTTGGGACTGTATAACTGTAGCTATTCTGCTCGGGGAACTGAACGGAGATAATATAGTGCTTCCACAGAAACTACTTCACAATGGCCTTCCGGCGTACGACGGCGGATATATAGACTGGTGGATAGACGTTAACTGCGATTATAACATCGACTACGGAAGAAGCCCGGGTTACGCGAATAAAGGTCCGGTCGGAACGCAAAAGGTGCGGATAATCAATGCAGTCGACGAGAATAAATTCTGGAATGTACTCTACAGCACGCTTGACCCTACATATGTGCCGCCACCGGAACCGAAACCAAAGCCTGAACCGCCCGACGACGGCGGATGCTCCTCCTCGCTGTTTGGTTTGACGGGTTTGTTCGCCCTTATTCCAGTTCTTTGTAAGAAACGCTAAAAGGTGGGAGGTTTTGAAAATGAGAAAGCATTTGATACTTTGCGCAGTTTTAGTTTTTGCGGCGGTGTTTTCTTCGGCTGCCGCTTTTGCGGCGTATCCGGAGGTAAAAAGAGTAATTCTGGACTCCGACATGAGACCAGGACCAGACGATGGAACGGTGTTATGTATGATGGCCGGCTGGACAAGAATAGGAAATTCGATGTCCGAGGCTGCTTATACGGCCGAATATCCCGGTCATAATAAGATAGAATTCCTTGGAATTACCGTCGTCGCAGGCAATGAGTCGGAACCAAGAGGATTAGCGCACGGAGTTCGCCAACTTGAGATTATCAGCGCTGATCAAATAACCGTACCGGGAACTTCAATTCCTGTTGGAATTCCCATCTACGAAGGTTCGCATTACGGACTTAGAGGCAGTAGAATGAATAGAGAAGTGTTGGAAGCCGAGTTTAGTATTACCGGTCCCGTTGGATATCAAGGTTATTTTGGTTGGGCGACAAGCTCCAGTTACGCGAACAATCCTGACAGGGATCCCATGCAGCCGTGGATGAACTTTTATAACTCTACCGCCGGCGGCGGAAATGGCAGCGGTAACGGTTACGGCGGAGTTCGTCCGGGAGGACCTACCTATCCGTACGCTTTCTATCCCAAGCAGATTGACGGGACGCCCGCTAATGCGGATCCCAACGGTATTGATAATGCTGTGGACTTCATCATTCACACTATAAATACCAACCCTCCCAATACAATAAGCATCTTAGCCATTGGTCCATTGACCAATGTAGCCCTGGCGCTCCGAAAAGACCCGGGTATTGCGGCGAGAGCAAAGGAAATTGTTTACATGGGCGGTTCCTTTTATATGAAAGGAAACTCTTCGGCGGCTGCGGAGTACAATTGGTGGGCAGACCCCGAGGCAGCCAAGATTTGTGTACGCACAGCCTGGGGAGACAGAAATTCGAATGGTTACCTTAGTTACGGAAATCAAGTGGTGTCTGGCCTTGAAGCTCACGCCTTCCTTGAGCTATTGAATTCTAATCATCCGTCCAGTACCGCAAGGAACAGGATTTCTTCAAATCCTGCACAGAATCCTCAGGCGCTTACCGCCGAAGAAACAGAATGGTTCAGCAAATCGCAATACTTCTATAACGACCTGGTTTCCCAATGCAGGTGGTATCGCAATCTTCCGAACGCAGGCGCCTTGTGGGATGTAATTGCCGGCGCATGGCTCGTCAATCCGGCAGTCATCAGCGGTTGGTACAGAACTGCCAGCGAGAGTCAGACTGCCGCAACCATAGGAGCTATGCGCGGTCTTTACATTGACGTAGATGATGACCTTACAGCCAACTACGCAAGAAGCACGGCGTTCAGCCCCGGCGATCCTCCAAATCAAGTAGGAGAAGCGACAGGTCAGTTGGGCCCTGCGGGGACTCAAAAGGCAGCGATTCAAGCATATACCGACGAGACGCTGTTCTGGAACAAAATAGTCGCCCCGTCGCTCATGGATCCGGCAAAGGTATCGGGATCGAACCCAACTCCCTATATCCCGTCAAACCCGCTTGTCCCGTGATGGATGTTGAAAAGGTCGTAATTGATAAGTGACTAAGTTAGTGAATGTCAATAAAAAAGAAACTGTAACTTAAGACAATGCAACCAAAAGAAATGAGGTTGCCGCAAAGATAGGGTTAAATCAGTTTTCGTATAATAGAGGCAGTCGATTCCATGGATTTTTCGACTGCCTTTAATTATTGTACGCTTGGTTTGATAATGGAACATATTACATCATATTACTAATAACAGATGGTAACGCCCCGTTGGGGCTTCCATTCTATGTCGAAAAAGTGTTCCAAAACAGGTTATGTAAACTGAATATTTTCCGCTACCGCCAGGAAAAATTCCCTGGTCCAGATAGATACATCTATTTGGTTGGCTAAATCGGTTTTGCTCGATTATATATGCATATTTTCAGAGAATGAGTAATTTTAGGCAAACGCCGGTTTTCCCAGATGGCGATTATTCTACGGGTGTCGCTCATCGACAGAGTGCCTATGGAAGAGCGCCTCTTCGAAGGCTGTTCCTCGCGGAGGTTCTTTTGATTGTCTTTTTTTATTTGTTTTCTGAACGATTTTTTTCCAAATCGGATAATAGAATAGCTTGAACTTTGAGTTTTTGTTCTTCATTTACGTTTGTAACGCTTATATAAAGAGAAAAAAGCATTTTATCTCTTTCTTCTTGAATAGGATGTTCATCTATTGTTTTTAGTAATATGTCAAACTTTTCTGGTCGTAACTTTAAATAAATAGCTATAGTTTCATTATCCTTTCCTTCATTTTCTCGCGTGTATAATAGCTTGTTTAAAATCAATTTGTCGGGATTAGGAGATATGATTCCATCATTATGTTCACGAGNGTCCCATAATGACCGTAAAGAAGGCACATTGTAATATTCTCCTAAAATTCCTTGCGAAAAATCCGGGTCTGCAATAAGAACGTCCAATTCGCCAAATGAACTTCTAAATGTAGCACTATCTTGGGTAAAGCCTTCTTTTTTTAGAATAATTTGACATTCCTGCGCGGTTTCTAAGTCAGGGCAAACAATATCGTAATCCATAGTAGTAAACAGCGCGCCATGTTCTTTACACTCCTCTAAACAAAAGTTCAAAGCGTTTCTCCCTATCAGTAAACACCTATCTTTATCTTGGTTAAGTTTTCGCAAAATGTTAATCACTGTTTTTCCTCCTGAGAATCCCTATTAATCCGTTATTGAAATGTGCAATTTCTAAAGACACTCCATCTTTTAGAGGCTCGAAGCGACTGAAATCTCTATCGTCAAGAAGAACAAAATTCAAGGGAGAAGATAAAAATGAATACTTTTTATGCTTAATTGTTAAATTAAGCATTTCTGCATCTCCCCGTGTTATTTCACAAGCGCCGATAGAAATTAAAGCTTCTTTTAAAGCTTTGATTCTACTTTTATCTCCGGCTTGCACCATTGCACTCCTTGCTATAGCAGAACGTCGTCCAACGCTATCTAAAAACTCTTTTGTAATTATCATCGTTCATATTCTTCTTTCTAATTTTTCTTTATGTTTTTCAATTGCTTCTTCTGTAATTTGTCCATT
>WRNQ01000056.1 GCA_009776565.1 Synergistaceae bacterium
GCTCTTGCGCGCCGTAGCGATGGCGTAGTTAGACCTACGTCAAGCAAGGCGCGCAAGAACAACGAAGTATCCATTCGATTTGGGAATGGAATCAGATAGTCATGATATATTCAAGGCATATCCTTGTCCCAAACGCGCTAGCGCCTTTGGAATAAATTGAAGTACTCTCCTTAAAAAAATCCACCCCGGCAATATCCAGATGAACCCAGGGAATTGCTTTCCCTTTTTTGGCTTCACCAATAAATTCCTGCAAAAATATTGCGGCAAACGTGGCCCCTCCATATCTGCTTCCGCAATTGACCATATCGGCGACGGGCGATTTTAACGACTCCTTTATTTTTTCATCTTCCGCGGGCAAGCGCCATAGACTCTCCCCGCAAGCTTCACCGGCGGATAAAATTTCACCGGCAAGAGCGTCGTCATTGGAAAAAAGTCCAGCCCTGCTTGGCCCAAGCGCAACCGCGCAAGCGCCTGTCAGCGTCGCCATATCTATTATCACGTCCGGCTTCAACTCCGAGGCGTAGCAAAGAGCGTCAGCCAGGACAAGTCTTCCTTCCGCGTCCGTATTGTCTATTTCAATGGTTTTTCCGTTGCGCGCCGTCAATATATCGTCGGGGCGAAAACTGGCGCCCCCGGGCATATTTTCAGCAGCGCTAATTATTCCATGAACTTCAACTTTTGGTTTCAGTTTCGATATACCGCGCATAACTCCGAGCACGTTACACGCTCCTGTTTTGTCGCCTTTCATCGTCCTTAAAAACTCCGAAGGTTTGAGATCAAGCCCTCCGCTGTCGTAAGTAATACCTTTTCCCACTATTACAACTTTTTTGGCTTTCTTTACCCCTGCCGGGCGATATACAAGGTGTATAAAACGGGGTTGATTTTTTGATCCCGCTCCCACGGCGTAAATACAGCCCATTTTTTCTTTTAATAACCTTTTTTCGTCCCAAACTTCACATTCAAGCCCAAAATTAAGAGCCAATTCCTTTGCTTTATCCGCAAGCGACTGTGGGTAAATTGTGTTACCGGGCTCATTTGCAATATCTCGCGCGTAATTCTGTGAACAGGCGAAAACAATTCCTTTACTCAATGATTCTTCTTCCGCCCCCGCAACTGAAACCTTCTCAAGCTTGCGTTTATTTTCTTCTTCATCTTCTTTTGTCTTATACTTGTCGTAACTATAGGCGCCAAGTTCAATGCCTTCTCCTATAGCCTTAAATATACATTTTTTATCTTTAACAGAAGCGGTCAACGGAATATAAATCAATAAATCCACACAGTTATCGCGCTTAATTTTACGCACCAACTCAGCTGTAACCGAACGGACAAGCGAAGACAAGTTTTTGCCCTCATCCTTGCCTACGCCCATTAAATATAAATTTTTTAAGTCCCCGTCCATAACGGGAGCTTTAACAAAGTTGCCCTTTTTGCCCGTGAAATCCTTTCTGGAGATCAATTCCCCGATGATACCGGATAGCTTGCCAAGAGGCTCGCATTTCTCCCCTTCCCGAAGAATGATTGCTATGGCGTCACCTTTCCAATCAGTAATTTTTCTGTCATACGCTTTAACCTCCATAATATTCACTCCTTTGAATTTCTTTCATTATTCTCTCTCCAAAATACTTCTTCCAACATCGGGTGTCAACAGTTCTTCCAGATCGTCAGGCAAATCCGTTCCATTTCAACGATCTCTCCAGTATTAAAACCAAACTTATTGCGAATTTAAAAAGGAATCGTAAGCTGTCCCTTACTTGTTATTTTAGAAGTTGTATTCATAGGTTTTCTCCTTATTTCAGTGAATCACTTACTTCATTTTTATCACTCTTACAATTAATATGCAAGATATAATGATTATTTTACTTTAACCCCAGCGTAGGAAGAGTCCCCCACTTCCAAGCTAAGCGAAAGTGGGGGCTGTATCCTGGGCATATATACTATCTTTTGAAACCGCTGTACTGCGGCGGATTCGGTGAAGGAGCGCGCAAGACCCACACCGAATCCCTGAGCTAAGCGAGTTCGCTGTCAGCCTCCAATCAAAAGCTTGTTCAGTTTCTTGTCAAAAGAAAAAACGCGCTCGCCTTTTATGGAATAGAAGGCATATAAAACGCAATCTACAAAATCAAATTTCTTTTTCATAAAAACGTTAAATGCTTCCGTCAGCACATCAACATGTTCTGTTTCTACATTCATAAGCGAGATAAACTGCGTCATAGCCGCTGAAATATCTTCCCGCGGGATATTGTAAATTTTTTGGAGTACATAAACTACTTCCGCGATAACTTCGTATCTCAAAGTGATTCTTTGTTCAGAAACAACACTAATAGCTTGTTCAGCCATTTCAGCATCATCTCTGAGCAGCAACCTGAGTACAACGTTAGCATCAACCAACAACATGTTTTTCCTTAACCGACTTCTCCCATGCTTCACCTTCGAAAGGGATAAGTGCAGGGTTCGCGTACCTGTGTAAAATTCCTGCTATGTTTTCAACAGTATCGGTCGCAGATGCTTTACGTGTAAAATTGCTCTCCATTGAAATTTCAAACGGTATTGCTCTTCTTCTCGTTACGGTTTTAGCAAAAACTGTGAAAGCTGCCGTCATAGTCAATCCCATTTCGTTGCATAGCGCATCAAAGTCCTTTTTTAAGTTTTCGTCCATGCGGATGTTTATATTTGTTTGCGACATATTATCACCCCATTCAATTTATATTTTAATAAATATGTTTACGTTGTCAATAATTTTATGGCATTTTTTGTGCATTTCTGCTGTATGAGTGTATAAACACAACGTTTGGGGTGTATTTTTGGATTTTCTGTTTCGCATTTCTATGTGTATTATTTATTTATTACTTTATGGTGTTTGGGATGTAGTACTATGAAAACAGCTATATTTATAATGACAATACAAAAGCCGGTTTATGCCGGCTATATCTTAAAATACCGGAGGTTTATTTATGAAACGCTCATTTTTTCTCGTAGTCTGTTTATTCTCTCTTTTATTACTTGCATTGAACCCAATCAAAGCTTTTGCTATTCAGGCAAAAGCTGTTGTTGGCGAACCTTTTGGCGTGTGCCGTATTGAACTACCCTTGTCTCCTGCAGAACAGGAAACGGTCGCCTCACATGATTATAAAAGCGCGTCATTTTTTGAAATGATACATCAAGCATCGGTGTACGAAAGCAACAAACGCGCGCTCTATCCCACGTGGGGGGGCAACTTCTGCAAGTCAGGCACTCCTGGCAAAAAGGTTCTGCTTTTTCTGTTTCAAGGCTGGGATGAATTGGACCTGCTCCTTTCCAGAACGGGCTTTGAAGCGTTTCAGGAAGAATTAAGAATTAAACCCATTAAAAATGAAGAATTGCACAAAGAATTGATAGAAGAATGGTGGGGCGCCTACCTTTCGAAACTTACTCTTCTTCATTCTCTTGATTTTTACGACGCTTCAGTTGAATTGGGGATTGCCTCCATGATGGGACGCCGATTGGGTTTATCATTGGATTCTCTAAAATCCAGGTATTTCAACAAATACAATGATGACTATAACTACATGATTGGCTTTTTCCTGGGGACAGAATCCATCCGCCTCGCCATGCAGACTGAAACCATGCTGAATACAAAGGAAATTGGCGAGGAGGCCGACAAGGACCTCCCGGAAGCAGCCTTACCGCCGGTTATGCCAGTTCCTCATTTCGACGATAGTAAAGCTGAAGTTGAGCCGCTTGCTATGCGTGTGCCGGCGGAGTGTTTTTATCTTCGTTTTGCCTCATTTCCGGGTTTTCTGGAAGCAAGGAACTTTTTGGATAGTTGGGGCGCTATTCTTCGTACAATTATCTCTTCGAGAGGAACCGATTTCGGCATGTCCCAACGTATCGAGCGCCAGCTTGCACTGCGGGAAACTGCCTTGAGCCGCTATTTCGGCGATGGCGTAATAAATGATGTGGCAGTAATCGGCGCCGATACATTTTTGCGTGAAGGCGCAGCCATAGGAGTTCTCTTTCAAGCAAAGCAAAATGCGCTCCTAAAAAGTCAACTGGATTCCATCCGCAGCGATATCCTAAAAGAAAACACCTCTGTCCGGGAATCTTCCGTAACAATAAACGGACATGCGGTGTCGCTGTTGTCGTCTCCCCTCAATGAAGTGCGCTCTTTTTATGTTCAAGACGGTGATTTTCACCTGGTAACAACTTCAAGCTGGATGGCGCAACGCTTTCTCGAAATCGCAAAGACATCCGGCGAGAGTCTGGGTAGCCTGGAAGAATTCCGTTATGCCCGCAGCCAGATAGAATCATCCGAAAGTGGTATTTTCATTTATCTGTCCGACCCATTCTTCCGTAACCTGGTTGGCCCCGCCTATCGCGTGGAAATGACGCGCCGCGCACAGTCAATATCGGAACTGCAAATGCTGTCATTGGCGCGTCTGGCGGCTGTACAGGAAGGGCTTGCCTCGCCTTCCGTCGCATCCCTGATAGAAAAAGGATTCCTGCCCGGGGGATTTGGTATGCGACACGACAAATCGGAGCCAATACTTGATGAGGACGGCGCGGCGACGGACAGTATCCGTGGAACTATAGGCTCTTTTGTGCCCATCCCGGATATGACAATAGACAAAGTAACCTCTGCGGAAGTGGAAGCCTACGAAAATTTTGCCCGCGCTTACAGCGGCTTATGGACATATATGGACCCGGTTTTCGGCTTATTGAATAACGAAAAAACGCCGACAGGGGAAAAATTAATACTCAAACTGAACATAAGCCCCTATGTCAGACGGCACTATGACTTTTTGTATAACTTTTTAGGTCAACCAGAGAATAACCGCATAGCAACGGTCTCCGGCGATCTTGTTTCTTTACAGGCGCGACTAAGTCCCGTAATCACAAACTACTTCTTTAAATCTGGGAATATTCCGCATATTTTTTGCACGTTACGTGATTCGGATATCCCATGGTCCATTATACATGGCGAAATTGACAGCCCAAACGACTGGCTGAATCGTTACGCCAAAGGTTATATCGGCTTCACAATTCCTCCAAATTTCGACGAAAAAGACCTTTTGGGATTTAAGGAATTTTTTGGGCAAGCAACGGAACCGGACGCCGATGGATATGCGCGACTGGATGATGGCGGCTGGTCACGTCGATTTGACTCTTACTATATAACCGGAACTGGACGATCTCTATTGGAAACTGTTACGCCCAATATTCGCACTGAAGAAACAGATTTCCCCAGTCAGGTTTATTTGAATATAGGCGACCTTAGCGAAAGCCTCCTTAGGAAATATTTGCGCGCGGAAGCCTATGTCAGGGACCGCCGCACATCCGCCGGAAACGCCCTTCTTCTTCACGCGTATCAGCAACAATTGCAGCCAAATGATTTAAATGGCGCGTTAATGGCAGTACAAAACCAGAGTCTTACATGCCCGTTGGGAGGGAGTTTTGTTCCGGCCGATGAAGAAGAGCCGGATCGCTTTAAATCAACGGCCTGGATTGAAGATACGCTATATCAGACCAATCAATTGACCGATACCTATCGCCAGGCAATTATCGACGAAACAGAAAACTTGCGGTTGGAATTTCTTTTTGATTGGGTTACGCTTAAAACACGCCTGGAGATTACGACCAAAAGACAATAGCGGCAGATAGTGGACAGTGGCCTGCCAGTAGTCAGAATTGCCCATGAATGGGCGCCGCGTCGCGAAGGACAAGACGACCGAGAGCTTTGAGCTTAGAGCTTAGAGCTTAGAGCTTAGAGCTTAGAGCTTAGAGCTTAGAGCTTAGAGCTTAGAGCTTAGAGCAAATGTGCGTTGTAGGGGCGGCAACCTGCGTGTGACGGCCACTGAGCGCTGGCGCGAAGGGCTGCCGGAACGGTCCTGTAGGGGCCGCCCGTTTTATAAACCCAGACCATTGCTACATAGAACTGTAGGGGTCGCAGGGCGTCCCGTCTGATAACCGGAATGCTCTCATCAGGGGAGTCGCCCTAGTGTGAGAGAAAAGGAACAAAGGGAAGACGTCAACCATACGAATAAATTTCAACTAGTGAAGGTCGGTCACCAACAAATGCGTCCCGAAAAGACGCAACATTTATAACCTCCTGTGTCAACCGGAGGAGAATTTATAAATCATGTCGAAGACTTGATTTTCAGTATTTCCATATACTTTTTTATTCCATCTTCCAATGAAACAAATTCATTATTGTACCCTACAGACCTTAGGGCGCTTAATTCCGCCTGAGTGTAATTCTGATACTTCCCCACAAGCTTATCGGGAAACGGAACATATTCTATCTCCCCCGCGCCATAACAATCAATTAAGGCCCGGGCTAATTCATTGAATGAACGGGCTTTACCCGTCCCAACATTGTAAATGCCTTTTTTAAAAGGATTATCAATAAAGAACATAACGATAGATATAACGTCGTCTATATAAACAAAATCTCTTCTTTGTTCGCCGTCTTTAATATTTTCGCAGCCCTTGAACAGCCTTATTTTTCGTGTAGTTTCAATTTGTTCATACGCTTGAAGCGCCATAGAACTCATTTTTCCTTTGTGATGCTCATTTGGACCATAAACGTTGAAATAGCGTAAACCAACAAAAGTTGAAGAAATTTTATGCAAGCGATTTCTTACCCATTGGTCAAAAAGGTATTTTGAATATGCGTATATATTTATTGGCGCTTCGCACTCAAAAGACTCTGTAAAACCTTTGTCGCCTAAACCGTAAACTGACGCTGAAGAAGCATATATGAAAGGGATATCGTGAGCAATTGAATACTCCGCAAGGATGCGGCTGTATGTGTAGTTATTGTCCATCATATATTTTCCGTTTGTCTCCGTCGTGTCCGAACATGCTCCCTGGTGGATAACGGCGGTAATATTTTCTATTTTGCCTTGAGTTATATAATTTATAAAGTCAGTTTTATCAATATAATCACTGAAATGCAACCCAACAATATTCTTGAATTTTTCGTTCCTCGTCAGATTATCAACGACAATAATATCAGTTACGCNCCGTTCATTAAGGGCTTTTAATATATTGCTCCCGATAAAGCCGGCGCCGCCGGTAAGAATATACATAGTTCAGACCTCCAGGTATCAAAATTACGATAACAACTCTCTGATTTTATTAACTATTGTTTCAGTTGGAATTTTTACAAGCGCCGATTGTGAACGATGCCTGTTTTTCAAATTTCCTAAATTTGCGTCAAAAGCTGTAATTGGGTGGAACCAGGGCATGGAATATCCAATTTCTTTGCGAAGAATATAATCAGAAATACCGATAGTCCGGATGCCTCCAAGCGCTGCTATATGAAGCGGACCTGAATCGTTTCCGACGGCTATGTCGCANGANANNGCCACTCCCGACATTTGCACAAAGTTTAGTTTACCGACCAGGTTTAATACCCGCTCCGCGTTTTTTGCCCCAATTCCGTCAATAATGCGCATAGCCAAATCATTCTCTTTTTCTCCATGCCCGTTCAAAATTATGCTATGTCCATCGTCAATTAAAGGCGGCAGAATTTTTATCCAGCTTTCAGCAGGAAGTATCTTAGCAGCTAAACTGGCGCCGATAACAGCAAATATTTTTTTGCCAGGCAACATGCAAAGAATATTACTTGCGTACTCCATACTATCCGAAGTGGCAAAAACACTTGGTTCGCTCCGGTCAAAAAAACTTATTCCATGTTTTTTTCCCCAATCATAAACGTTACAATGATTTGTAAACTGGAAATATCTGCTTACGCCAAGACGTTTTTTTACACCGCCCAGCAAAGAAAGCAAAGGCATACGCCCTCCGCGGTAAGTGCTGCCAATCCAGTCGTACTTTTTCTCCTTTAATAATTTAACAGTCCTGTAAAACTCGGAAAAAGGCTTTTTATTTCCGCATATCACTTCATCTATATATGGCTGAACGGCAATTATATCGCGGTATGCCGGCGTGGTGAGAAAGGACATTGAGACTCCGGGAAACCTTTTCTTTACTAAAAACGCGTCTGCTGCGGCCTGCAAAGCATCCCCTAAAGCCCCGAACCTCACCCACAGGAATCGTTCGCCACTTTGCGGAGTTAAGAAGTCTGACATAAATGACTGCCCCCAAATCAGGAAATTGTTGTTCAAAGTGCATTATAGCGTAAAATCTGTTTACATTGCTGAAAATTCGGAGAAATGCCGCTTCACAGCATGACTCATCAACTGCATTATTTCCATACCCGACAGATTACACAATTACAACCCGATAGATTATTACGCCTCTTTCTTTCTCGTAAGTCCTACATGCCCATTAGGAGGGAGTTTTGTTCCAGTCGAGCAGCCGGGACGTTGAAAATCAACGGTCTGGACTATAGGTACACTGTATCAGACAAATCAATTGCCCGCTGCCTATCGCCAGGCAATTATTGATAAAATGGAAAACATGCGGATGGAACTCTCAATTGATTGGGACATGCTTAAAACACGCCTGGAGATTAAGACCAAAAAGACATCCGATTGATTTACGCCGAGCTTTGAAAAAATCCTAGATTGTATTTGGATTAATCAATTACATGGGCGTCATGTTTATGCCGCCATATTTAAAAATTGAGCCTGCGCCAACGCAGGGGAAGACGAGGTCTTCTCGTATCCGTTGTTGCTGGTCCATAGCCCGTAAGGAGAGCTTGTCATATAGTAAATTTTTATTGCCTGGCGTACATTGTAAAGGTTATCCAGAGGCGCTAGTTTTGAGCCATATTGTTCAGACGCCGTTATAATGACTGAATCACCTTTAATACTGCTGAACGTCGTTTCCTTCACCTGGTTTTCAGAAATGTCGGCGCTCTTTTCAACATGGGCAGAAGTTTTGTATTCCTTGACCATGGGCGTTTCATGCGGGACTCTGTCAGTAGCTTCAGAATTGCTGCGCACAGGTTGAGCTTCTATCCCCCACTCAGCATCATGCGCGGCTAACTCGGATTCCGCCTGCATTTGAGCGTTTGCCGCCGCTGCGGCAACATTTATATCCTGAGGCGATGGATTGATTGGCGCCAGGGCTGCCCCCTTCACCTGCTGCATATTTCTGATAATTTCCTCCGGATCGCTGCTTGGAGGAACAGTTATTGTTACTTCTCCTCCTGTTATGTAACTTTTTCCATCCGGTCCTATCTGCCGCGTATACTTGGGCGTTCCAGCAAATCCGCCGCCTGCCGAAATATGCGCAGCTTCGTGGGCTAGTACCTCTCGTTCAGTTTTTTCCAGCTCCGATATTATAGCTTTATCTTTTTGATTTTCCTCTGTCTCCCGCAAATTGGCGCCGGAATATACGCCTTTGTCTTGTTCAGATTTATCCTTTCCGGCTTCCTCTGTTTTATTTAAATCCAGGATATCTTCATCTTTTATAGCAGATTTGCGATTTGAGACAACATCGTANTCAACCGCATCATCATCTGATTTTTTGTCCGCGTTCTCTTCTTCGGAAATTTTACGTTGCTCTCTAAGTTTAGAGGCGTTTTCATAAAAATATGGATTTACCTGTAAATAACCGGGAGACATCGAAGACGCAATAGTCATAATTTAACACCACCT
>WRNQ01000057.1 GCA_009776565.1 Synergistaceae bacterium
CGCGACTATCGTAAGAAATTTAAGCTGGACTTTACGCGCGCTTTGAATGACCTTGAAGCGCTTGGNGNACTGTCGTCCAAAAAACTTGCCGATTTGCGGCAAGAAGAGGAAATTCGTCAACTAAAGAAACAGGAAGAAAAANAAGCCAGGCTTCAGCAAGAGNTTCACGAACGCTGGTCAGATTCGGACGACAATTTTTATTTTATTGCGGGATATACGTCGTGCGGCGCGCCTTTTGGCATCACTTGGGAAGAAATGGGCTTAAAGCCGCATGAAACATAGTAACAGCCCCATAAACTTAGCTCCCTTCGCTAAAATCTCCGCCTTTAATATACCACTCGCCGGCAAGAATTTCCATTGTAATCATTATTGTTTTTTATCACACAAACTTCGTTATGCCCAATCGTGTAAAACGACCGGTATCGGCGACAGTTCGATAATTTTTTTTATTAAGTTTTTAAATTCACCGGAACCATCTTTTTGCCAGTAGTTCATTTCATATACTTTCCTGTTATACAATAAAGCTGCGTCCCAGCTATCTGTCCAAAATTGTTTTTCCGAGGTGTAACCGTGCTCTTCCAATTCTTTTGCCATATCTTTGATGGTCTGCAAATCCGGCTCTTTTAAAACTATTTCAGAGGAGGCTGTTATTGTTTCGAGAAAATCACACTGTTCAATATCATCGCTTTTTCTTACGCCGACGGCACATTTAAGCACTCCATATTGATTAATAACAAAATAATAGGATTCATCTCTTGTACCGGTAGGAAAAATTGCAAACCGCATAATATGCCCAGCGTCGCCGCTGCTCACAGCCTCCGTACGGCAGCCGGACAACGCCGTCAGTAGCATACATACACATATTATCAGGATTATTCTTTTCAAGCGATTTCCCCTCCATTCTTATTTCCTGATTATAGCGGATTTGCACCTCGAATCAATGATCTTGCTACAACTGTATAGTTAAGGCTTGGCGCCGTTCAGAATGTATAGGAGGGCACTGAAAAAGTCTGGGAACGTGGGCGCCCCTTGCCCGCACCCCAGGTGTTATCAAATTACAAGTTGTTTAAATATCCACTATTATGTTCCATATAAAACAGCCTCACCGCAGTTCTATTTTTATGTAATCTTTGATTTGAATGGCAGGATCGGAGTAAGTGACTATCACCGGCAATTGATACGCGCCGAACGAGGCGATACCTTGAATCCTGTCCGCTGTCCACCAGTAGTTAGCCCTACCGGTCAATTCCCTGCCAGTTTTTGTTGTTACCATGCAATCAGCCCAACTGCCCGATACATTGTTTTCAAAAGGCTCAATACTTTGAATCTGCTCCCATGACAGTTCCACGAAAGTGCTTCTGGTGTCGCCAAACAGTTTAATTTGTTCCGGGTAGTCATATCCGGTTTCCACGGGGTCCCTGTATTGCGGATCATTTCTGAAAGTGGAGGCCATAAAGCTTGCCCCGGCGAGTACAAGTTGATTTTCGCTCTTCAAATACACCACGGCTTCATGTTTACCTGGCGGAGCGGCGGTATATTGCGTGGCAGCCTCATGTTTGAAGACGAGCGTTTCAATATCGACGATACTATATCCCGCATGCCCCAAATCACGGTCAAAGGTGAAACTGGCCCGGCAATGGCCTCTTAGTACGGCGCCATCCCCCAAAACCACTTCGTATTCCTCGTCTCCTTTATATTCGCCTTCCTTATGTATGCGGTTTATGCGGCTTATGATGGATAAAGGAACCAGCACTTTTAAACTGTAGGAATATACGCTTAAGGCTATTTCCGGTGTTTGTAAGAGATTGTCTACTNTGAAGTTACTCGCCGCAATCGTCTCTCCGTTCGCGGCCGTAATGTCGGCGGTTGTTGNGTCTTGCAGAGCGGCATCTGCGGCGGCTGAAAAGATAAAGAACAGGCATAATCCCCAAAATACATTTATTCTGCGCATGATATTTTCCTCCTATTTATTTTCTTCCCACCACTGCTGCCATTCTTTGTCCTTGTTAGAGGCAGGAATGCCGGTGTTGTTTTCCAGCGCCCTCTCTGCCCATATCACGGACATTTCTCTCTTTTCGGATCGGGCTTCTTTGAGCATTTGCAAAAGCAGCCCTACAGCACTGGGGGATTCACGGTACGACAGGTTCGATGCGATTTTGTCGCAGGTCTTCCAATCCTTGTCTCGCAGAGCGGCAACCAAGTCGTCATATAATATGGCGTTCATATGTTCACGACCGGCTATTGCGTCGAGGGCCCGTTCGGCGTCAATAGCGGCGCCTCTGTCATCGGCTCTCGCTTCCCTCAGCATTTGAGTCAGCGGCGCCACAGCTTCCGGGTCTTTGCGGATTTCCAAAGCTTGAGCGGCATTTTCACGTACGTGCCAATCCTTGTTTTTTAGAGCTGCTATCAGGATGTCATTGCCCTTTGTACCGGGTATGTAGCCAATGGCGGCAATTACCTTTGCCAGCACGCCGGTATCAGGTTCTTTTGCAGCCAAGTCGATTAAGGGGTCCAGAGCCGTTTCCGACCTGGTTGCGCCCAGCCCTGCTGCGGCGCACTTGCGAACGTGGTGATTTTTATCCGTGAGCTTGGCGAGCAGCGGCTGCACGGCGTCCTCGCCAAGCGACCCTAAAGTTTTTGCCGCTTCCTCGCCCGGAGACGTCGCTGTGGTGTTGGGCGAAAATGGCGAGCTCCAGAACAGCGTGGCGTCGTCATGGAGCATGGAGAGCAATATCGGTATTGTCGGCTTCAGCTCCTCCGCCTGAAACAGATGGCGCAAAGCGACGACCGCGTTGGCGCGATTAGTAGGATCCTTGTCGTACAGCGCGGTAATTTTTTGCTGTATCTCTTCCGGAAGGTCCTTTGGAATATCTTTTTGCGGGTAGTTTGGCTGCGCAAAGCCAACGTAGCTTTGTAACATTAACAGTATCATCGCGACAATCAGGATTGTATGCCGCCAGTTAAAATGCATTGTGTTTTTTAGTTTCATTTGTTATAACCCTCCTTTTTATATTATCCTAGCCAGTCCCCGATGCCGCTCCACATCATCTCCAGCCTCCGCCCGTGAACCGGCAATTCCCTCGCAAAAACATCCCAGACCTGCCGCATAGCGTTTATTCCTTCAAGCCTGTCGAGCGCCATCCCTACGGCGCGTACCTCGCCTTCGTATCTTCTGATGAAGGTCTCGTGTCCTGCGGAATAATCTAGTGGGTGATGAGAAAAGACGGTCAACAGTTCGTTTAACGCTTCTTCCACAGTAATCTTACGCATAGATTTTCCGACTTCTTTTATCAAATTTTCATCGGTCAATTTTTCAAGCGCTGTTTCGCGTACATAGCAATTGGCGTCATTTTTCGCGATATCGGCCAACGCGCTTTGGTCGGTCAGTTTTACAACGGCCGCGTAGCGCACGTCCTCGTGCTCATCATGTCTTGCTATATCAGCGAGTAAGCTTTGGTCTATTAACTTTTGAACAGCCGCCTTGCGTACATTTCCTACCTTGTCATTTTTCGCGATATCCGCCAGCACGCTTTGATCGGTCAACTTTTCAACGGCCGCGTAGCGCACGTCCTCGTGCTCATCATGTCTGGCTATTTCTGCGAGTAAGCTTTGGTCTATTAACTTTTGAACAGCCGCCTTGCGCACATTTCCCTCTTTGTCATTTTTCGCGATATCCGCCAGCACGCTTTGATCGGTCAACTTTTCAACAGCCACCAAGCGTACTTTTCCATCATCGTCATTTTTAGCGATATCGGTCAACGCGCTTTGATCGGTCAATTTATCTCTTGCCGTCTCTCGCACATTATAATAAACGTTATTTACTGCGATATCCGCCAACACTCTTTGGTCTGTTAACTTTTTGACAGCCTCCTCGCGCACACTATCGTCCTTATCATTTTTTGCAATGTCCGCTAACACGCTTTGGTCGGTCAATTGTATCAACGCTGTTTTGCGTATAAAACGAACATCGTCTTTTTTCGCGATATCAGCTAAAACACTTTGATCGGTTAGTTTTTCAATTGCAGCTGCACGAGTATTCTCATTAGGCGCCGCTTTGGCTATTTCAGCCAATTTTGTCTGGTTTGTTTCCTTTTCCACTGCCTTCAGCGCTCTTTCTTTACTCAGACTCATCCAGGCAGGTTTGAAAAGCTCCATAAATGAGGAGCACAATAAAAATACCTCGTAATTCATGAACAAAGATATGTATATTCCTATTGGTAAAGTAAAAGCAAGAATTATTGAAAGAAGCAATGATGCGGTATCGTCCCATAGAGCAATAAAATTCAATATTGAAACAATTATGCAAATAATGAAAGCGGTGATGCGTTTATCTTTTCCAATAAGATAACAACTGAAGAAAACCGCAATAGCCGGCAATAGATATGGCCATTCAAATACTAACGATAATACTAACAATTCAATTCCATATAAAAGCGGAATCAAGATAGAAAATATCGACGAGATATCCATAATTCTTCTCTTAAACAAGCCACTTAGCGTAGCTTTGCAGTGTTACCAGCATCATGGCGACAGTCAGGATCATAAGCTGCCAGTTGAAATGCATGGTGTTTTTTATTTTCATTTAACAAAACCCTCCTCAAATATCATTTTCTCCTTTATTACAATTTTAAATCAAACGTAGACGAGGCGGCTATTTCGCGCCGCCGCGAAGGCGTAGACAGACCCACGTCGAGTGGCGCACGAAATAACAACGAAGTATACGTTTGATTCAGGATTGGAATTACCCTAGCCAGTCCCCGATGCCGCCCCACATCATCTCAAGCCGCCTCGCATGAATCGGCAGCACCCTGGCGAAAGCTTCCCCGGCCTGCCGCATAGCGTTTATTCCTCCAAGCCTGTTAAGCGCCATCCCGATGGCGCGCACCTCATCTTCGTGTTTATTAGCGAAGGCACTGTGNCCAACAGNATCTAACTCGTAACGCGGAAAGATGCTCAACAATTGGTTTAATGCATCCTCCGGNGTATTTACATCNATAAATTTCTCAATTTTTTTCAGCAAAGATGTGTCGGTCACTTTTTCCAGCGCTGCTGCACGTACAGATCCATCAGCGTCATTTTTNGCAATATCAGCTAATAATTTTTGGTCAGCCAGTTTTTTTACAGCCGCCGCGCGTACGTAACTATCAGCGTCATTTTTGGCAATATCAGCTAATAATTTTTGGTCAGCCAGTTTCTCAACTGCGGCTGAGCGCGCGAATTCGAATTCGTCGTNTTTTGCGATTTCGGCAAGCGCTTCAGTATCTGTCAGTTCTAATACAGCCGNTCTGCGCACAGATCCATCAGCGTCATTTTTGGCAATATCAGCCAGCGCATTTTGATCGGTAAGTTTTTTTATTGCAGCTTTGCGTACNTCTTCGTCCTTGTCTGTTTTTGCAACTTCNGCAAGCANATTTTGGCCGGTCAGTTTTTCAACCGCCGCCTCGCGTACATATCTATCGGCGTCATTTTTTGCAATACCAGCTAATAGGCTCTGGTCAGAAAGTTTTCTAATCGAAAATATGCGCGCTGTATTATCTGTTGCATTTTTAGCGATATCAGCTATTAAGTTCTGGTCAGCCAATTTTGAAACCGCTATCTTGCATATATCTTCATCAGCGCTATTTTTTGCGATTCCGGCAAGTAGGTTGCTATCTGTTAATTTTACAACCGCTGCTTCTCTCACAAATCCATCGGCGTCATTTTTCGCAATATCAGCCAGCACGCTTTGATCTGCAAGTTTTTTAACAACAGCCTTACGGACGGAAAAAACAGGCGCCGCTTTGGCAATTTCAGCCAATTTTGTCTGGTCTGTTTCTTTTTCTACCGCCTTCAGCGCTTTACCTTCATTTTTACTCATCCAGTCAGGTTTGAAAGGCCACATATCAACATCTCCACACAGTAAATTCCCTATAAGCCAATATAAACACCGTTCACGCTCACGTAGCCCTGGAACGGCAGAATGTTAACCGGAACCCCGTCGCGCATGACGGCGTTTCCACCCTGAGCAAGTTTTAGATCGTCCGATTTTTCGACAAGGTCGGCAATCATATCCGCCTGTTCCAACGTTGCGGTATGAATTGCGTTGCACCAGTATCTTGCATCGGGCAATAAGTCGCCGCCNTGGATGACNCAACCTGCGAGCTGCTCCAAACCCACGATNGCAATAAGCCTTTTTGTGGCAGCCCTTCCGTAATAAGCCTCACTAAATTTTTCGATTTCAAACACAACGCCTATCCATGGACCTTGCGGATTTGGTTTCTCCGGTACGGCGCCGCCCTCGCCCTCAATGTTCACAGCGTCAAAACCCATATCCGGCGGATCGCTCAAAAGTTCCTGCGCTTCCGGCGAGTCTATGTCGAATCCGCGGGGAGGCAGAATCGTCCATTTGAATACGGACCCCTGCGCGCCAATTGACAGCGGGACGTAAGAATAATTGTTGCCCGAGCAATAGCTTGCTTGCCTCACCACTTCATTGCAAATCATCATCGCCTGCCTTGCCCACAGCGCATAGTCCTTGCGCGCGCTGAATTCGATATCGAAGTACGGCAGAATGAATGCGTATTTTTCCGCGTAAATGGTTTCCGGCGTGAACGCGGCAATCACTTCAAATAGCATGGGCGGCGGGTTTCTCTCGGCGTAGGAGACAAAGGCGTCGTAATACATTTCGGCGTCCGCCCTATCTCTGAATTGTGCCCGGTAATCACCACTGGCCCTATCTTCAGTGTAACCCAACCGCTTTTTATTGCCAAGCGGGCGTAACTGACGTTGCGCTATTATTTCTTGTATCAGGGCATGTGTTACTTTAACAGCAGGCAAAGGTTCAGTCGGCTTGACCGCGCCCTGACCCTTTGATTCCGGCGATATCACCGCGCCTGGCTTTTGCTGGCTTGCTTGCTCGGTCCCAGCAGACGGAGCGCTATACACGCGCTGCTGGGCAGGTTCTGATATTGGCGCCAGTTTGTCTCGCGTACAGAGAATAAAAGGAACAATATATGGAAACAGAAGCCCGCCTATCGCCCAGCCGAATTTTGAACGAGAAAGCGAGCCTGCATGGCGCCAGCAAAAAAAAGCGCTGAGCAAGATAACAAAAAGCATTGCAACATAAAGGTATGCAAGTTTCTGCCTAAAAGGATAGTCGCTGGCTGCCAATACATGCAATACGATAATATAAATAAGGGACAGAAAATTAATTATCCGTAAAATTGTTCGATTGTTCATTTGTAGTCTCCTTTTATTTTCAAAATTTTTTATCCGGTGCGGACATCCTGATCAAATTTCCTCGATAAAAATAATAATATAAAAGCCCCACAAAAAGAACAGTTAAAAAAGAGCAATTTTATGTAAATAAATTGCCAAAATGTCGACAAAACAACTCCCCGCCTCTTTGACTCAAGACAGGGCGCGCGGCTTGCATAAGGTCGGGGGGTTTAGCGAATACGCTGCCGCTCCCGGGTTTTATACTGTAACGGAATGGATAGGGGCGCCGGAAAAAACTTTTTTGATATACCCGCTGAAATTCAAAACTTCGTTATGGTATGGGTCGGTCAAAAGGTTGAATTTACCTGCAAGGAGGCTCATGTTGTGAAAACCGGACTGCTCCTTGAAGGCGCTGTTTATGAAAACCGACATACCGTCGCCTCTGAACAGGTGTATGGGCGCGGGGAACAGCTCCAGCAACTCACAGAGCAAGCGCTCGTGATGAGCAATGAATTCGTCGAACGATAACGTTTCGGATTTTTTTACCACGCGAACTTATACCCTCTGTGCACACTGTCCGCTGTTTACTTTATTTTGCTCTTCAGTTCTTCTATAACGGCAGTATCTATCAGTTTATCGTTCTTTTGCGCCAATTGCACGTCATTTTCCGACACGATGGCGCCGGCTTCCAGCAAAAACGACACGATTCCGGGGCCCTTTGCCGCCACAGCAAAATTCAAAGGAGTCCTTCCATCGTTGTTTTTCTCGTTGACATCCGCTCCGGCTTGAATCAGAGCGCTTATAACTTCAGGATTTCCACTAAGCCAGGCAGCCGCCATCAACGGCGTGTAGCCCTGGTTATTCTTCGCGTTAACGTCCGAGCCGGCTTGGATAAGAGCATTTACAACTTCAGGATTATTGTTTTCCACAACAGCTACCATTAACGCCGTCCCACCGCCGGTATTTTCGTTGACGTCCGCGCCGGCTTTAATAAGTTCGCTTATAACCTCAGGGTTTTTGTTTCTCCCAGCAGCCAGCATCAGCGCTGTCGCTCCGTAGTTATTTTCCGCGCTGACGTCCGCGCCGGCTTGGATAAGAATGCTCAATATTTCATTATTATTATTAAACAGGACAGCCGCCATCAGCGGCGTGTAGCCCTGGTTATTCTTCGCGTTAACGTCCGCGCCGGCTTGGATAAGGACGTTCGAAACCTCCGCGCTGTTATACGCAGCCGCAAACGCCAACGGCGTGCTGCCGTTCTCATTTTTTGCGCTGACGTCCGAGCCGGCTTGAATCGCAGCCTCGACCTCCTGAGGCGCGCCGGATTGGCATAATTTGAAAAATTCTTCCGTGCTCATTACCTCTGGCTCGCTTTCTGCAATCAGCAGCGCCTGCTCGTCCTGCGAAATGGCCGCCTCCGCTTTACATCCGAACAGCGCCGCCAGCATAAAGATGCACAAAAATATCACCGTTAGTTTTTTCATTGACATCCCTCATTATTGCCTATATTTTTGTTCCATCTGGAAACTCCTGAAAACGCAGGGCTATCTTTCCCCACAACGCAAACATATTAAATATACCACTCGCCGGCAAGAATTTCCATTGTAATCATTATAGTTTTTTCTCAAATATCACAGAACAACACATCAGCAAACCCTTGTCCTCCCGAGTTTGCCATTTAGGCCTTCTTAGATTCTAAAAAATATTGCCGTTATTCTTTAAAATGAACCCCCCTTTACCACGTTGTAATATCCACAGGAAAGAGATGCGCGTGGTCTTTGTAGGAATCGTCAAAGTCAAACACAACCGTGCCGTCGGCAAATACTATCGCGCGTCCGGCAAACAACCTGAATGCGCTGAACTCGAAGCAATAAGCAACTCCGCCGCGAATCTGCCCGGTTGACGTTCCAAGCAGATAAATGTTGTCGTCATGTTTCAGGAATTCCACGTCATTTGTTTCATAATCCTCGTCTTTCAGGTAATATCCATTAGGCATACGCTGTTCAACGGCCTCTTTCAGATAGCGCATAGCCGTACCCGGGGTAAAATTGCCGTCGGCAGGGGCCGCCTCCGCCTGGCAGCCGTACAGCGCCGTCAGCACAAACACACACACAAATATAGCCATTAGTTTTTTCATAGTGAATCCTCCTTATACGCTCCGTAATAACCGTCCATCAGTCGATGTGAATTATCTCATAAACTACATTATAAAATAATAGTGGACATTTGAACAACTATGTATTTTGATAACCCCAGGAATGAGGGCAAGGGCGTGTCGCGCTCCCAGACTTTTTAGAGCGCCAGCGTGCATGATTGACAGCGTTTTAAGAAACGCCACATCAATAAG
>WRNQ01000058.1 GCA_009776565.1 Synergistaceae bacterium
ATACAATGGGAGATGGAGCGGAAGAACTTGGGAAAATACTGATTAAAGGATTTATCTATTCCCTTACGGAACTTCCCGCGCCGCCTGAGTACGTTATTTTCCTCAACAGCGGCGCTTTTTTGACGTCTGACGGGTCTAACACCATCGACGACCTTAAAAAATTGGAAAATAAAGGCGCGAAAATTCTTACTTGCGGCACATGTGTAAATTTTTACGGACTTCAGGATAAATTGGCAATTGGGACAATCACCAATATGTACGGCATAACGGAAATAATGGTTTCCACCGGCGCCGTCATCAATATTTAAGTCGCCGTCACACGCCCCTAAGGGACCGTTCCGAGGGCGTTTCTGAGAAACGCCCCTACAGTCCTATGTAGCTACGGTCGGGGTTATTTTGCATTAACGGGATGCCCCTAACGGGACCGTAAGTTTGTAAATTTTATGTAATCTTCTTCCGTATCGATATCGTAAATTATTCCTTCATCGTCTACATATTCGATTTTTCTGTTGTTTACATGAGAAGACAAAAAACCTCGCAGTCCTTGTTGTCCGTTCCAGTTCAGGAGTTCGGGTATTAATGACGATGAAATGAGAACCGGATGCCCTTTCGCATTTTTATATTCCGGTACTAACCATGTTGCATTATTTTCTGGCGTCAGCATTGTATTTTTCATTTTTATTATTGTGTCTTCTTTCACTAAAGGAATATCCACCGGATGAACGAAAAAATATTTTACATCGCTATCCAACAGCGATACTCCTTTACAAACTGAAGAAAACATACCTTTTTCCGGATTATCGTTATTTACAAAATTAACCGAAGGTGATAAATTTTGTGCTGCGGCGCGAGTTTCTTCTTTCCAGTAACCTGTGACGACAAAAATGTTCGTGACTTTAGAGTTTAAATAAGTAGTTATTAAGTGAGTTAGCAACGTTTCGCCGTCAGAGAATGGCAGAGCGGCTTTACATTTGCCAAGCCTTGAGCCCTCTCCGGCGGCAAGAATTATACATGCAAATTTCATATTGTACCCCTTTGCTTGAATTTAAGATAAATAATGTATAATAAAATTCATAAATACCATGCTGTTTAATGGCAAAAATGGGAATTTTCCCATCATATTAATGGCAGAGTAATTTTAACACAAAATTCGAGAGGATGAAAATTATGAGAAAATTAGCGTTTGTTTCGTCGTTGTTAATCGTTTTATTATGTGTCAGTTCAGCTTGGGCGGCTCTTTTGGACAAAGATGTTTTATTAGTTGGAACAGAGTCAACTTACCCTCCTTATGAATCACGGAATGAGCAAGGGGAACTTATTGGCTTTGATATTGACTTGATGAATATCATTGCCGATAAACTAGGAAAGAAAGTTGATTGGCAGGATATGGCTTTTGATTCTCTCATTCCCACTCTCATAGCAAAGCGTATTGACGCTGTGATAGCCGGAATGAGCATTACGGAAGAGAGAGCTCTAAGAGTCGCTTTTACAGAACCTTATGAGATATCTGTGAGCGCATTTATTACAAGAGAAGATTCGGACATAAAAGATACCGCAGCTCTAAATGGAAAATCGATTGCCACGCAAATAGGCACCGTGCAGGAGACTTTCGCTCACGCTATTGAAGGCGCGGAAGTAAAGACATTTCAGAAATTTGACGATTGCGCGCGCGAAGTTCTTCTTGGACGAGCAGATGCGGCCTTAATGGACATTCCGGTTGCAAAAGAGTTTGTAAATCAAAAAGATTTTGTAGGTAAAATTATTATAGGATTTGAGCAGATTATAACTGAAGGTGGAAAAGCAATTTGTCTTCACTTAGACGATAAAGACGTTGCAGACAAAATGAGCGATATAATTAAAGCGCTTGAAGAATCCGGAGAACTACAAGCTCTTCGCGAAAAATGGGGCATGTAATTAAAATAATGTAAACATATTTTTTCATGTAAGACTGACTATCATATGGCTGGCGATGGACATAATGGTCTTTACCAGCCATATTTTAAGGCGATGCAAGTACTATTGTCTTTTGAGTGAAACTTGGATTATCTTTTATATAATACGAATAAGGTTAATTTACTATCTCCTTAAATGCTATAATTGCGTCAATACAACGAAAGGAGTACGCTAAATGAGGAAAGCTGGCGTTTTGCTTCATATCTCGTCTTTGCCGTCTCGTTGGGGTATTGGAGATTTTGGACCGGAATCCATACGTTTCGCTTCATTTTTAAATAAGGCTGGCGTCAGCCTTTGGCAAATATTACCTATCACTCCGATTGAGCAAGCTATGGGTAATTCTCCATATAGCCCAACATCTGCTTTTGCCGGAAATTATCTTTTTATAAGCCCTGATCTTCTCGTTGATTCAGGTTTATTGAATAAGAATGACCCCGATCTTATTGCACCGCCAGTTTTTTCAAATGAAAAAGTTGATTTTTCTTTGGTCGGAAATTTTAAACAAAGATTAATGCATAAAGCTTTTGAGCGATTTATGACTAGAATAAATGATTACAAAGACGATTATGAGCTGTTTTTTTATCAAAATCAATATTGGCTGGAATCGTGGTCTTTTTTTGCCGCACTTAAAAAGATTAATAAAGGCAAACCCTGGTACGAATGGGATAAAGGGTTAAAACACAGAACCCATGAAGCTTTGCATCAAGCCTGGCTGGATTATAAGAATGAAATAGAATATGAACGTTTTGTTCAGTTTATTTTTTTCCGGCAGGCAAATGAATTTAAAAAGGAGCTTAATAACCTTAAAATTGAACTTGTAGGCGATGTGCCTATATATATAACTCTTGACAGCGCAGATGTTTGGGTAAAACCGTGGTTATTCCAATTAGATAGCGAACTTTGTCCGACTTTCGTAGCCGGAGTGCCTCCTGACTATTTCAGCAAGACTGGACAATTATGGGGAAACCCGTTATATAACTGGGATATCATGAAGAGAGAGGACGACAATTTTTCCTGGTGGAGGAGCCGCCTGCGTCATTCTTTGAATTTATTTAACTTCTTGAGAATAGATCATTTTCGCGGGTTAGTTGGTTATTGGTCCGTACCATATGCCGAAAAAACGGCGGAAAACGGTTCCTGGATGTCGGTTCCGCATAACGAGTTTTTTGCTGCGCTCCGGCAGGAATTCCCTGACAGACCTTTTTGGGCTGAAAATTTAGGAGTAATCACTCAGGATGTATACTCTATTATGAAAGAAATGGGTTATCCGGGAATGCTGGTTTTACAGTTTGCCTGGAATAATGTTTCAAGTAATTATCACTCTCCTCACAATCATACAAACGATAATGTGATATACACTGGAACGCATGACAATGACACAACGCGCGGGTGGTTTATGGAAACGACGGAAGGTGAAAAAGAGAACCTCTCGGCATACATAGGAAAAGATATAAACGAGGATAACGTATGCGAAGAATTAATCCGTTTAGCTTTATCGTCAGTTGCGAACTATGCTGTTATTCCGATGCAAGATTTTTTGAAACTTGGAGCTGAAGCGAGATTTAACAAGCCATCGACACCTTCAGGTAATTGGACCTGGAGAATGCTGCCCGGAATGGCGAATGAAACTCTTGCTCAAGGCATTCTAAAGAAAGTAAAAATATATGGAAGGGGTCCGGCTAAATATGACACTAAAATTAAACCGCAAAAGTGACCTTGGGAATTCTNTGCGTTCCATCATGGAACTTGATCCAGCATTTCGTTCAGTCGCATATTTTTCAATGGAGATTGGATTGAAAGAATCNATTCCAACTTACTCCGGAGGGCTTGGAGTACTGGCAGGCGATATATTAAAAAGCGGCGCCGACCTTGGAGTGCCAATAGTTGGAATAACTCTTCTGTATAAGAAAGGTTATTTTGTTCAATCTTTTGATAAGAACGACTGGCAACAAGAGAATCCTGTTCAATGGGACCCCGCTCGCGAGCTTACTCAGCTTCCTAACAGGATATCAATTACTTTGCAGGGAAGAGAAATTGAGCTGTCGGTTTGGGTTTACGAAATCATTGGACTAACCGGATTCCCTTTGCCTATTTATTTCCTTGATTCGGATATTGAACCCAATCATCCGGATGACAGAAAGCTTACCTGGTACCTCTATGGAGGGGACGATCGCTATAGACTTTTACAGGAATTTGTCCTTGGAGTCGGCGGCCTCCGGATGCTTCGGGACCTTGGATTTGAGAATATTGAAACTTTTCACTTAAATGAAGGTCATGCAGGATTTCTTACCCTTGAACTCATGAGGGAAATGGGATACTATGACATAAACAAAATACGCGATAAAGTAGTTTTTACGACGCATACGCCCGTTCCGGCAGGGCATGACGCTTTTAATTTTGGTCTTATTGAAGATGTATTTCCAAAGGATGCGCTGGCGACAATACATAGAATGATGCCGGACCAAAGCAACGTCAATATGACGTATTTGGGGCTTAATTTCAGCCGTTATGTCAATGGCGTGGCAAAAAAACACGCCGAAGTGTCCAATAAAATGTTTAACATAGACACCGTCGACTGGGTTACCAATGGAGTTCATCCCGGTACATGGATAAGCCCCGGAATGTGTCAGCTTTTCAATACCTGGATCCCCGGCTGGGAGCTTGATCCNACACGCCTTGTAATGGCTCTTTCAATCCCATCCAAAGCGTTATGGACAGCGCATCAGGCAGCCAAATTACGTCTGTTTGCCCGAGTCCTTGAAGTTACCGGTCGTCAGCTTGACCCTGACGGATTGACTTTAGGATTTGCAAGACGGGCNGCAACGTATAAACGGGCGGATCTGCTTTTTAATGATATAAAGAGATTTAAGGAAGTGCTTTCGACTGGAAAAGTTCAGTTTATCTTTGCCGGTAAAGCTCACCCGCGGGATGATGGAGGTAAAAGGCTTCTTCAGAGAATAATTCAGGTCTCCAAGGAAATCGGCAAGGAAATTCCAATAGTTTTTATTGAAAACTATAATATGGAAATAGCCTCGCTTCTTGTTCAGGGGGTTGACGTTTGGCTCAACAATCCTATCAGGCCAAGAGAAGCTTCCGGTACAAGCGGAATGAAATGTACTTTTAACGGAATAATGAATTTTTCAGTTCTTGACGGTTGGTGGATAGAAGGTTGGATTGAGGATGTCACGGGCTGGGCAATTGGGCCGGAACCAAGTGAAGACGATCTCGTCAATTATGATGAATCACAGGATGCGGTTGATTTATATAATAAGCTTGAGAGTAAAATAATCCCAACATATTATAAAAATCGGGAAAAATGGATTACAATGATGAAATATACGATAGCCCTGAATGCAAGTTTTTTCAATACGGCAAGGGTTGTCAGAGAATACTGCGAAAAGGCGTATAACATAGATTTCAGAGGAGTGTAAATAGGATACGCTTCCTTAAATATTTAGGAGTTGCATACGAATGATATCAGAAAATGAAACAAGCGATTTAGATAATGAGAATACCTTAAAAATTCTTTTTGTTTCTTCCGAGCTAGCGCCATTTTCAAAGGTAGGAGGACTTGGCGATGTCGTAGGCTCATTGCCTGCCGCTATTTGCAAAGCGGGAGCGGACGCGCGCGTATTGACGCCTGCTTATGGCTCTGAAAAAGGTAAGGGTGGAGTTCTGGATAAGGTGCGTGAAAAACACAGGTTGCGTAAAATACCTTTGCCTGTTGTTGTTGCTCTAGGCGGCACTCCTGTTTATTGCTCCATATATGAAGCTCATATTGACGGGGTTTGCACGTGGTTTGTCGAGTGTCCTGATTACTTTAAGGAAACAATATATCCGCTTTATGTTGATTCCGATACTATCCGCCCTTTTACTGTACTGAATTTTGCCGCGCTTGAAATTTACCGGGCTGTAAAATGGGTTCCGGATGTTTACCATTGCCACGACTGGCCAACCGCTATCTTGCCAATTGCGCTGAAATGGCATAGCTACTATTCGCAGCTTTATAAGGATGCAAAAAGTGTGTTTACAATTCATAACCTTGCTCATCAGGGAATATTCAGCTCCGATGATTTTATGCCCCAGACAGGAATCGACAGGAGTTGTTTTGTCACTGATGTTTTAGAGTATTACAACAGCATTAATTTGCTTAAAGGCGCCATTGTGACTTCCGGCAATATTACGACGGTAAGCCCGACTTATGCAGCTGAAATCCAGACCCCCGAAGGCGGCGCGGGACTTGATGGGGTTTTACGGTTACATTCTGCGAAGCTTTCGGGAATTCTTAACGGTCTTGATACGGATTATTGGCAGCCGGAAACTGATGTAAACATAAGCTCTCCGTATTCTGTTGACGACTTATCCGGGAAAAGAATTAACCGCGCTGAACTTTTAAAGTTGTGTTCATGGGAAGAAGATAATAAACCTCTTGTTGTATGCGTCAGCCGGCTTGTTGAACAAAAAGGTTTAGATCTTATTTTGCCGGCAATGCCGCGTTTGGTTAAAAGCGGCGCCAGATATGTATTTCTTGGTTCAGGGGCTGCAAGTATCGAAGAAGGATTGTTCAATGCAATGCAAACACATTCAAACGAGATTAAATATTTCAATGGTTATGACGAAAAGCTTTCGCATCTTATTTATGCCGGTGGCGATATATTTTTAATGCCGTCTTTATTTGAACCTTGCGGCCTTTCTCAGATGATCTCGATGCGCTATGGAACAGTACCTGTTGCGCGGGCCGTAGGAGGACTGGCGGACACTGTTATTGACTTTGATTCTGAAAAGTCGGGCAATGGATTTTTGTTTTATGATTACACGCAGAATTCGATGCTTTTAGCTATTGAGCGCGCCATCAGACTTTACTCCGATGACGCAAAATGGGTAAAACTGGTGCAACGCGGCATGAAAACAGATTTTACATGGGACAAATCAGCTTTATCTTATCTTGAAATCTATAGATCTTAAGAAAGGAAATTGAACGGCATGAATTACAGAAATAAAAGAGTTCTTGGTGTTGTTTTAGCTGGAGGAAAAGGGGAACGCCTAATGCCGCTTACCAAGTACCGCGCAAAGCCGGCAGTTCATTTTGCTGCAAAATACAGAGTAATTGATTTTGCATTGTCTAATCTCGTTAATAGTGGTATATATTCAATTTATGTACTTGTGCAGTTCAAAAGCCAATCTCTTAATGAGCATATAGAACGCGCGTGGCAGTTTAGCGGAGCGCTTCGCGGGAGAGATTTTTTTACAACATTGGTTCCTGCTCAAATGTGGCAAGGCGAGCATTGGTTTCAGGGAACGGCGGACGCTGTTTACCAGAATTTACACTTAATAACTCTCTATCGCGCCGACCAGGTTTGTATATTTGCGTCTGACCATATATACAAAATGGATGTCAGTCAGATGCTGGATTATCATTATGAAAAAAAGGCGGATGTAACAGTTGCCGCCAATGTTGTACCGGCTTCTGAAGCTTCGCAGTTTGGTTGCATCAAAACTGATAAAAGCGGTCGGATAATTGAGTTTTTGGAAAAACCAATTACCCCTCCTGAGATACCCGGATTACCCGGGTTTTGTTATGTATCGATGGGAAATTATATATTTGACAGAGTAATACTCGAAGATTCTTTGATTACCGACGCCCAGCAGCCGACGAGTCATGATTTCGGTAGAGATATTATTCCCAGCCTTGTAGCTCAGAAAGCCCACGTATACGCCTACGATTTCTCGACAAATGAACTTCCTCATTTTAAATATGAATCAGAAAAAATAAGCCATTGGCGTGTAGATAAGCCATATTGGAGAGATGTCGGAACAATAAAGACTTATTGGGAAGCTCATATGGAGCTGCTTTTTGTTGATTCCGAAATGACGCTTTACAACCCTCTTTGGCCGATAAGNACAGTTTCCTTTGCCGACCCGCCATCTTATTCTTACCCATCCGAAGGAAACGCCTGCATCGTGGACCAGGTTCTCCAGGCTGAAGGNAGCAGNATACTTGGAGCTGAAGTTCAGAAATCCGTTTTATCACGTAATTGCGCTATATTGCCAAGAGCAAAAGTTGAGGAAAGCATAATAGGGCAGGGAGTTGTTATCGGAAAAAATTGTCACATAAGAAGAGCTATTATAGATTCTTACAATATGATACCCGAAGGGACAATAATAGGAGAGGATCCCGAAGAAGACGCAAAAAAGTACGTGGTTGACCCTAATTCCGGAGTAGTTGTTATAGGTATGCCAAGAATTCGGTATCAAAAGGATATTGACGAAAGAACCCTCGATAGTTTTTCATGGGCATCTTTCAGTTAAGTAAAAGTTGCCGGATATTAAGCTTAGAATAAATCGCGCGCTTGACTCTTTGGAGAGCATTTATCATAACGAAGAAAACCATGATAAGTTACTCCTGCAGGTAAAGCATGAAGAGCCTCTAGATGGGCTGATATTAACTATTTTATCCCAGAACACTAACGACAAAAACCGGGACGCGGCGTTTAGTAAACTTAAATCTAACTGGAATGACTGGGAAACCGTAGCGGCTCTGAAAGCCGGAGAACTTGCGGATAGCATCCGCGTAGCGGGGCTTTCTGCAATAAAATCAGAACGTATTATTTATATTTTATTGAAAATTAAACATGATTTTGAGGAATACTCTCTCACAGCTTTAAAGAACAAAGAAGCCGGTTATGTGAGAGAGTATTTAAGCTCATTGCCGGGAATAGGTCCTAAAACAGTATCATGCGTGATGTTGTTTGATTTGGGGCTGCCTGCCTTTCCGGTGGACACTCATATATCCCGTGTTTGTAAAAGAATGGGCTTTGTGCCCCGGAGCACAAAAAAGAACATAACTCCCGCAGAAATCAGCGTATTCATGGAAGAACACGTGCCAATAAAGCGTTACCTTGGCTCACATGTTAATATAATAGAACACGGTCGCAACGTATGCAAATCTCAGAAGCCAAATTGCGGAATGTGTTCCATTAAGGAAGATTGCCCCGAAACAAAACGGATACCCCAATGACGGCGGTATCCGTTTTTGTTTTTATATAAAAGCTATTTCCCGGGCAGAATCAGTATCTGGCCGGGTAATAAGTATGTTGAATCAAGGTTGTTCAGAGTCATAATTTCGATGTACCGGTTGCCGTCGCCAAGTTCCCGCTTTGAGATTTCCCACAGGGTATCGCCGCTAAACACTATGTATACTTTGCATTCTTTATTGGGAATCTGCAGTTTTTGACCGGGCGATATGAATGTCGAAGTAAGGTCGTTCAGAATCATAATGTCGGTGTACCGGTTGCCGTCGCCAAGTTCCCGCTTGGCAATTTCCCAAAGGGTATCGCCATTTACAACTGTATATACCGTGTAGGCTTCTGTAACCTGTTCCCACTTTGCGAGCAACGTAACATTTCCGGTAAAGACTACCTTTTGACCTTCCTGATAGTAGCTGGTGTTTCCGAACGAATTGG
>WRNQ01000059.1 GCA_009776565.1 Synergistaceae bacterium
TGAGGATGTTTTCCGCCGCCGTTCCTGTTCACGGATATTATGCCGCCCTCCAGAATCAAGCTCATGTCAAGAAAGAACTCGCCTCTGGTTGGCAATAACTCGGCTTGGCTTATCGGCCAGAACCACAGGGCGCACCAATAATCCATGGCAAATTTTAATCTTGCATACGGTGAAGCGTTTTCGCCGCCCTCGGTCTTGTAAAGTTTTTCAAATATCAGGTCTTTTTCCCTAATCGTTGTATGCGAAGAAGCAATATCTTCCGGCTGCCCAAATACCGTCAGCGCATCGGTTGTTTGTTTTTCTATCTCACGCCGGAGCGCGGCCTGCTTCTCCCACAGCTTGTCAATGATTGCCGAAATATTGAGCAGCGTTTCTAAGTCTCCCTTTTCATATGGACGAATAAACTCGCGATTCCACTTCCTCAAAGCCTTTATCTCTTCCGGTGCAAGACCCTTAATCACTTTGTCCGTGTAATCGACCATGCCGGGGTCGCCCATTAGAAAATGATAGACTTGCTTTTTGGGCTTACGCGCAGCATTTGGTTCAATTCTAACCGGCGCGTTTTCCCACCACCTGTCGGGCGAATGTTCAGCTTCAAGCTGCTCTATGCGGTACACCTGCCGCCGCGCGCCAATTAGGGAGTTGCCGCACACTATTTGCGTTTTGAACCAAGGAACATATCCGCCTCCAAAAATAGTATTTAGCCAAAGAGAAACCTCAGCAAGCTCAACTGCTGTTGGGTTCAGGTCGATGCCATACACGTTGCGGTCGGCTATGTACATTTTAACCCGCTGAAGTTCTTGCTGGCGTTTTTCGAAAGATATATATACGCCCGTCTCTTTTTGTTTTAAGTCAATATAAGCTTCTGACAGTTGATTGACAGCTTCGTTCAGGAACGCCGCGCTGCCCATAGCAGGCTCGCAAACCGTCAAAGACAGTATTTCGTCGGCTTTCTTGCCCTCTANAAGCTCTTTTAGGGCATACTTCACTAAACACTTAGTNAGCGCTTCCGGCGTGTAGTAGGAGGCGGATTTTTCGCGCTCGCGGCCCGCCAAACGATAAATAAACGCGCCTTTTTCGTACTTCCGCAGTTTGCCCTGATTGTCGCCCTGCTCATATCGGACGCGTTCGTCCTCGTCGTAATTATCCAGTTCGCGTTCCGGAACAAAATAGCCGACGTCAAGCTCGTCAAACTTGTCTTGTTTTCGCTTGACCTCAAATAAAGTTTCATTTGCCAGAAACCCGCGATAAGATAAGAGAGCCTCATAAACCGCGCCCAATTGGTTTATGCCAAGCGCGGAGTACGAGATTCTTCCCCGTCTTCCCCGCCTGCCCGAAGTTTTGGATATGCTCATTAAATCAATGATTTTGAGCATAACTCTGTTTCGCAACTTGGACGAAGTAATCATCTTTGTGTATTCAGAGTCAAATATATGCGCTTTTAGCGGCTCTATAATGAAAACATCATGTAGCGACAGTTTTTTACCAGCTTCTTTTAACATTTCCTCGGTGGAAGGGTAGCCGTCATAAATCAGGCTGAATAGTTTTTGCAGGGTTTCGTGGAGGTAGTAGCCGTCGCCAATTTCCGCCACATCGTCGCGCGCGTTGTCGGCAATATCGCGAAGGTGTTCCAGAGAATAGCTTTTTGCATATGCCTGCGCTTTCATCGGCGCATAACCAAGCTCCGGCCTTGCTTCAATGAAGAGAACAAAAAGCATTCGGTACATATAGCGCAGGCACTCAAGCGTAAGCCGCCCCGCGTCAACAGGGTCTTCATCCAAGTTAGCGCCTTGTCTGTGCGACATATCATAGAGGACTTCATTACCTAAAAGCTCAATGGCCTCGCGCAGGGCGTATTTCAAATCCTGCGAAACGCCCGACGCGTGCCGGTTAGAATTGTCATTGAGCTTATCAAGCAAAGAAGTCCCTTCGTCAGGGCAAAGCGATTCTTTGTGTAAAAGCACCGCTGTCGCCTGTAATGTGCTTTCGTCGCGACGTCTGAATATTTCATCAAGGTCAAACTGCAAATAACGCTTCTCGTTCCATTTATTCCGGTCAATAAGAGCAATGCTGTTAATCCCTATGAGTATCAACCAACGTGGAGGCTCGTCCAAGGTAAAATAGATTTTTGTTATGAGTTCTTCATTCTCGCATTCCGTTATTCCGGGTCGGGGTATGTCGCTGTCAAAAGCGGCGCCATCGAACGAGTAGCCGCGCAATATTTCACTTTCGTTGCCGTTTGAATGACATAACAATGCCCATAGCAAGGGGGCGCCGTTTGCTTTNCTGATTTCGTGATAGATATGGATATTTANCGCGGCGAATAAATCTACTGTCGTGGGAACAGGGCTGCCATAGCCGAGTGNTATCAGCAATCTGTCGGCAAGGTCTTTNACCATCGGCAAAATNTGCGCTTCNCTTCTTACGCGCANATAACGGTCATGAATAGTTGCNTATAGGCGCCCGCAATCACGGAGTAGCGACCAGGGCGTCCTGGCGCCGTCTTCCTCTTTAGTAGAAGCCGCGCGCCATTTAGATATGGTTTCAGCCGCGTTTTCCTCAAAAATTGAGGAAAAGTAGTGGTTGGTGTAGTATTCATTAATGTTATCAATCCCGGTTAAGTCCATAGCCAAGGTAATTTATCCCCCCATCATGACCGCTACAATGCGAATGTAAGGGTTGTTTTCAACTTCAAGGGTATCAGTAACCCACGAAACGAAATCCGCAAATAATTTGTCCACTTTTCGTTCATGTTCGGATTTTCTGCGCTCGTCCTCAAACAGGGAAAGCTGATAATACTTGTGTTTTTGTTGGAGATTAGCCAGTTTATCCAGTTCTGCATCAATGTGAGGGTCAATGCGTTTTTTATANGCAATANAATGCCTTTGCATGATTTCTTTTGCTTTTTCTACCACTTGCGGAAGCAACTCGGTCGCTTCCTGTTGCATTTGGGGCGTTGTTAGATTTCTGTTTGGTATATCGCCGGAACCAAATTTAGTCATCGTCAGTACATCGTTCATGGAAAGTTCTTTTACAAAACGACCGTCCTGAAAAAGCAAGGCAAACCACTCGTCTATAACCGGCTCGGACTTTCGGTTTGGGATTGTTCCCGCAACGATATANAGNCATTGATTCTTAAGNAAACCTTCTGAAAGCCCTATTAACGGCGCNTCAGCCCTGCCGTAGAACAAACTGGCCTTGTCGTTCAGCCAGATAAAAAGAGGATGCAATTTCCATAAAAATTGTGTTGTCGGCCACGCAGCTTCGGAAAGGTTGTTTTGCATACTACGTTTCATTTCAGCCATGCAGAATGCTTTGTCCGGCGAGAGCCGTAAATAATCTTCAGCAGGGATTACCTCAGCCGGAAGCAACGCGGTCAACCTCCGGCGCAGGTCGGGCGTTACAGCTATCTCTATACCTTTCACTGTTTGCAACTTTTTCACGGCACTTTTATCAGTCCCGCCCAAATAATTCATAACCGCGCTAACATATTCGATGTCTTCAAAGATCGTGTCGTCGTCCTCGGCTTGTACAGGGTTTTCGTTTTCTGTCGTCCCTGCCATCAGCGCTTCAAAGGGGTCAAATTCCTCGTTTGTCGTATCCAACATACGGTCAAATGCTTCCGCTGTTACGCCCGATTCGATAGCGCTTGCTGTTACTTGTTCTTCATCCTCTATATTGAACTTGCCCATAAGGAGTATCGGGTCACCGATATTTATGTTAGCCTGATTTTCCTTATTGATAAGAATTTCCATAATGCGCGCGTCGCCTTTTATTTTTGGGTTCACGCTATCAATCATAAGATAACGGATATCAGGGCGCTCCGGTTGCCCGTATCGGTCTATCCGCCCGTTTCTTTGTTGAAAAACCATCAGCGACCACGGTATGTCAAAGTGAATCAGGCGATGGCACAAATAGTGCAGGTTGATACCTTCGGAAGCAACATCTGAAGCAACAAGGATCCTTATGGGCGACTCATCCCGACCAAATTCTTCNACGATTTTCTGCTGATCTGTATCAGACATTCCGCCATATATTTCCTGGATTGCATNATCTTTCAGCCGCAAATCAGCTCTTAGATGCTTAACAAGGTAGCGCATGGTTTCTATACGTTCTGTAAAAATAACAACGCGGTCATTCGTATTGGCTGTCCAACCATAATCCATATCTGTGAGCAAAGATTTTAAATTCTGATAGCGCGAGAATGAGTTGGCGGTAATAGCTTCAAGCGACTCTTTGAGTTCTTCTAAAGCGCTAATATCTTTAATGTTTCCGGCAGGATACTTTTTATAGAGCTTTTTCAAGCGTTCTTCTATGCTCATGACGCAAGCAGCGGGGCTTGAAAACAAGGATTTCTCAAGACTGGTCTTAAAAAGACGTCCAGAATTATGAGGTTGATCGGTGTCCATATCCAGACTCATTTCCGCAAAAATGTCAAAGGCTCGTTCCTCTTCGGCTGTCGCGGCGCATTTTTCGATGTTTACGATACGTTCCTTAAATGAGCCGAACACCTGGTCTTTTATATCCTTCTTAAATCTGCGGACACATAGCCCGTTAATATCTTCCTTCTTGTAGTCATGCGGATTGGCTATAGCAGTAGCGTCAAGCATGTTCATCAGTGACGCAAAACTCTCGCTGCGTCCGTCATGAGGGGTAGCGGTAAGCATTATCAGCGTGTCCGAGCGTTCTGCAAGCAGTTTAGCAAGTCTGGCGCGTTGCGCTTGATTCCCGCGCTCCGCCACATTGTGAGCTTCATCAATGACTATTATGTCCCACCATGAGTTTTCAAGATGAGTTCTATATTCTACATCTCGTTTAATCGTGTCGATAGAAACGATTGTCTTGTCATAGTATACAAATGGGCTGTAATTGGCGGGCAGTTCCGCTCGAATTCGTTGTATTTTGTTGGAATCCAAGCGAACAAGGGGTATCGTAAAACGATTCCACATTTCTTTTTGAAATTGCGCCATCATGCTTTTTACTGTGACAACGAGTATTCGCTTGCCTTTGCCTCGCGCTATGAGTTCAGATATTAAGATTCCTGCTTCAAGTGTTTTTCCAAGTCCGACAGAGTCTGCAATTAATATCCGTTGGCGCGTCTTATTAAGCGCAATCTGAGCAGGCAACAATTGATACTGCATTGTATCCATTGCGGCTTTATATCCAATATGAAGCGCTGTGTCGGTTGGAGTTTTCTGCCGCCAAGCGCTCTCTATATACAATTTCGACCTCTTGAAAAATGGAGAGTCGTCAGGAATTAGCTTTATTTTTGTTGGGTCTGCTTGCGCAATGACTTCAATGTCCGTTAAGAACATTGTTTCATGGTTTTTTACGAGCGGCGATATTCCGGTGCAATGTAAGGTCTTATTGCCGAAAGCATTTGTTTCGACTTTTTTAACCATCCATTCTTCACATCGGATAACGACTCGCATCCCAGGCGCGTAATCAATATCCTTCATAGCGGTAGTCGCCACGCTATCACCTTAACCTTTCAAAATCGGTAGTTCATTTATGTGATATATCCGAAAAGTATCTGACTTAATTATGTCATATTCTTCTCTATCTTCCAATAGCCGCGTTTCATCTCCTGAAGCGCTCGCTGTAAAGCGGCTTTCCTTTATGCAGGAGGAGAAAACGTCTGGGAAATTAATAATTCACATACCTCATTCTACAACAGAATAACAGACGAATATATGAGATGAATGGTATACTATGTTAATTCCATAGCCAGTGGCCGAATTATTAGCAATCATGCAAACGGCACATTATATTTCCTTTGTTATTAATGGCTTCAATAATCAGATGGTGGTGACATGATGAATAATGAACTTTATGCGTTTACGCTTACTGTTGTTGCTGGTCTGGCAACCGGTATCGGGAGTTTAATTGCGTTTTTTCCCGGGTCGGATAACAGAAAATTCATGTCTGTTAGTCTTGGATTCTCAGCCGGCGTAATGATTTATGTTTCGATGATAGAAATTTTTGTCGAGGCAAAAGAAGCTCTTTCAAATCTATTTGGAGAGAAAACGGGAACTCTCGTTACAAATTTAGCATTTTTCGGCGGGATGCTCATAATAGGGCTTATAGACAAACTCGTACCAAACGATGTAAATCCTCACAATGTAGAGTATCCGGCATCTCATATACCGGGAGACAGTAACACATTTGAAAAACAAAAGCTAATGCGATCGGGATATTTTATCGCGTTGGCAATTGCAATACATAATTTCCCGGAAGGTTTAGCTACCTTTATTTCTGCATTGCATGCACCTTCCATAGCAATACCAATAGTCGCAGCAATTGCAATCCATAATATCCCTGTGGGTATCGCTATTTCCGTACCGATTTTTCACGCAACGGGAAGCAGGAAAAAGGCGTTTCTGTACTCGTTTGCATCCGGGTTGACTGAGCCCGCAGGCGCTCTGATTGGCTACTTATTACTGCTGCCTTTTATGAGTGATGCAGTTTTTGGTGTTTTGTTTGCAGCGGTCGCCGGGATTATGGTGTTTATTTCGTTTGATGAGTTACTCCCGTCAGCGAGAACTTACGGCGAACACCATTTGTCCATATACGGCCTTGTAGCAGGCATGGTCGTTATGGCCTTCAGCTTATGGTTGTTTGTGTGAGACTTCAGGCTCTTTTACATATTAAAGTAGACGTGGTCATCGGAAAGATCGGTTTGACGTGGTCCGGTAAATTTGTCTTGCGAGTATAGACGGCAGCGTGTTACACTCCTTTTTTGACGACCCAATGACCGCCCTTTGGAGAACCGACTCGTTCGATAAGTCCTGATTGTTTGAGCGTATTGATATTCCTTTCAACGTTTCGAGGCGTAATCTTAATAATTCCAGCAATAGTTTTTGCGCTTATGGCAGCATCTTTAAGCATCAATTCGATTATTTTAACCTGTGTCTCGTTTAGCTTATCTCCGACGTTATCTCCGATACTATTTCCGACGTTATTTCCGACGTTATCTCCGACGTTATCTCCGATACTATCTCCAACGTCATCTCCAACGTTATTTACGTTGCTATCTCCGTCGTTATCTGCGATACTATCTCCGACGTTATTTATGTTGCTATCACCGATACTGTTGTAGTGACTTTTCTCTTCCGTGACGTTTATATGGTTTACCGGGCGGAAAAATATTACTGCAAATCCAATATCAGAACGCTCAAACTCAACGCGTACATTTGCATCCGCACAGGCGGCGGCAATTCTCTGTAATCCTGTACCAAAGCTCTCAATATCTTTTGAATAGTACAAAAGCTGTGCTATGTTAGGGTTTCGCTTTGTCGAGCGACCTTTGCCCCTGATGAAGTCTTCGGGCGTTTGGCCGTCCGGAAAGCGACCGGGATTGTATATCTCAATGCGGTCGCTGTAAATTGCCACCTCGTTGTTCTGCGATGAACGATAGTCTCTATGACAAAATGAATTGGTGACAGCTTCTCTTATAGCCGCTATCGGCGCCTCAGGTATTTCTTTGCGTTGCAGTGAACCGTCCAGTACAACCCGCCATCGCATATTGTCGATAATATATCTTACCGCTATCTCTATCAGTTGGCGTATATTACCGCTGCCTCTGCTAATGTCAAGGAATGTCAGTTTTTGCTTTGTTGCAAATACAGCCATCTGCACTTCCAGTAATGGCATACCTAAAAACATAGCGCAAGCCGCGTTGGTGATTAAGTTGCCATTCGTTACGCCTAACTTGTCCAGCGTATCCCCGCAGTTTACAAAAGCAAAACCGATCCTTTCAGCTTGATTCGCTCGTTCTAAATAGTCCTTTAACACCGTGTCTTCAATGTCATTGGAAGATTTTCCCGACAGCTCGCTATCCCAGCTGTCGCGCCCGGCGCTTTTGCGCAGATAAAAAGCCTCAATTTCAGTCGGAACCATAACCTTATCCTCATCTGCGACACGGACATAAGCGCGTCCGTAGGCAAAATAAGGTGCGTCATTCCCGGTGAACTCAACCCGTACACATTGCTTATCGTCAATGTAAACCAACTCAATTTTTGGATACGCCCTGGGTTCAATATGGTTGGAAACCGCCTGGCTGACGTCACGCAGGGTTTTATCGGTTACGGTCTGTCCTAAAACCGTTCCGTCGTTTCGGACGCCGAAATACAACTCGCCGCCGCCATGTTTGTTTAATATAGCAGCCATGGAGATAACGCCTTCTTTGAGTTCGGCGGTTGTTTTCTTAAATTCCAGTTTTTCGCTTTCTTTCCCGATTTTCATTTGTCATCCTCTAATTAAAAACTGCGTCCCAACAATATTACGACTATATATAGCTTACATACAATGACATTTCAAATTTGACTTAATACTTTTTCCCAATATAAAAAACATATCCATAATAATGTTTATATTTTGAATACAATTCCACCTCATATTTATCATTTTCGATATAAGCCTCTACGGTTACGTTTCCGGGGTATTTTTCCAAAAGCGCTTTTTCTGCTGCTTCGCGCGGAATAAAATAATTTTCTGTCCAGCATTTTTCAGGCAACGTAAATGCAGCGATAAAGTCATAACCGGCTTTACGCATTATTGAAATGTTTTTCCATATCGTACCTAATCCACCTACAGCATCAACCCAGAACTTTTCAATTTCAGCAGGGCGTTCTTCAGTAAACCATGATGGGCATGTTACGGCAATATAGCCGTTACTTTTGAGAAAACTATTCCAGTAGTTTAATCCTTTTTCAAAACCTATACTGTCTATAACCCCTTCTGACCAGATAAGGTCAAATTCCTCTTTTTGAAAAGGAAGATCTTCTATTGAGCCAACAATCCCATTTACCCTTTCCCNGAGATTTAATTTTTTGGCATTATCGTTAAAAACATCGATAAAATCAGGCATAATATCCACGCCGGTAATATTTCCGGTGATATATTGCGCAAGGACCATCGTTTGCCCGCCAGTACCACATCCCATGTCTATTACCCGCGAAATTTCACTAAGATTATCCAGAAAACTTAGTGCCTTAATAATCATTTCAGGACTACCGGGCCCCTGCCGTTCCAACCCTGCATGAGTTTCACAAATTAAGTCAATAACCAATATTTGTTCACTTTCCATTTTTTTCTCCTTAGTTTAATAATACAAAACATTCTACCCGAATTTTATTATGATTGAAAGATACTTTCGCGCAAATCCAGGGCAATCGCATAAAAACATTAACAATAGCGGGGCTGAAAGGACGAGAGACATTTCGTCCCTTCGGGACTCTTATTTCATGTTAATTTGCGTAGTATATTGTCCTATACACACGAAGGATAAACAATAGAAAACTGCATTATTA
>WRNQ01000060.1 GCA_009776565.1 Synergistaceae bacterium
AGATGCCCGCGCTCCCCAAAAAACCATCGCCCCATAGAACTGTAGGGGACGGGCTCTGCTCGTCCCGTCTGATAACCGGAACGACCTCATGGCGCCTCTTCACGGAATCACTTTGATTGATTTTGAAATATCAAATTTTCTGTTTGTATTGGCGTCGGCAGGTATACCGACAAGACAGCCGTCAAGTTCGTATTTGGCAAATTCAAGACCAAGCAAATCAAATATCTCCTTATTTTTTCCAAGTGTTCCAATAGCCGATAACATTTGAAATCCAAGCAAGAGCGATGTCGCGTAAATCCACATATTCTGAAGCGCGTGCGCTATCGACTGTTTTGCTACCGGCGGAAAGCCTTTCTTCTCCGCGATGATAATGACATATGTTCCTTGCTCCAACCCCGGAATTCCATTCTTTACTAAACCATCGACGAGTTTTGCAAACGATTTCAGTTTTGGTATGAATATGCTTGCGAAGGACAATTCTTTGGAATTCTTAAGTAGTTGCCCGTGTAAGATTTCCACAAATTTACCCCTGCCGTCGCTCTTTGGGGCAAGGATGAAAACCTTTCGGACCTCCTCGCGGGAAAATCCCGTCGCGCTGCCAAAAGGCGCAAGGATTCCAGCCTCCGCGACTTTATTTATTGTTTCCAACTCGGGCGCGCTTTCCGCAAACTGCCTCGTGGAATACCGTTTTTCTATGATATTTAAGACCTCGTTTTGCATGTTATTATTCATAATCTATATCAGCTCCTTCTATCTTCATTGGTTGATTTTTTGCCCATCCATCACACTTTCCTTTAAAAAATCGGAAACCAAAGGATGAACATCGTGCCAATGATTTCCGTTATACTCCAAAACAACCAACGCTTGCATCATTTCTAAAAAGAATGTGTCGCCGTCCTCGACATTGTCATTTTCTATATCCGACAAAGCCTCCAGAATGTGTTCTCTCACATACCGAAGCTTCATTTCTTCTGTGGCGTTATATTCTTTCATTCCGCAATTGATTTCAGTTGTTTTGCCAGGTCTATAAGATAATTGCCTATAATGCCGCTGTCCAAACCGTATCCTATGTACTGATAGCCAAGGTTTATCCTTTCTTTTACATCGTCCGGGGAACCGCAGAATATTCCTCCGATTTTGCCATGTTTTTTGATTATTTCGATTGATTCATTGATTATTTTTAAAACTCTCGGATGATGCACCTGCCCTGGTATTCCAAGAGATTGAGACATGTCAAAAGGTCCTAAGAATACCACGTCTATTCCGGGGATAGAAGCTATCTCGTCCAGTTTTTCAAAACATTCAACAGTTTCGCAATGACATACCAAAAGCACTTGTTCATTTGAGAACAAGGATTCTTCAATTAAATTTCCAAGACCATAATTAAGCGCGCGAGGCGCGGCAAGCCCTCTTATTCCTTCCGGAAAATAATGTGTTCCCAGGGCGGCCCTCTTTGCTGTTTCGATATCATTGACCTGTGGTATTTGAATACCTGAAGCTCCTATGTCAAGAGCTTTAAGTATTGAATGTAGTTCGGCGTTTGGGATGCGGATAATTGTGTCCAGTCCTCTTATTTCCGCCGCCCTTAACATGTGTTGAACAGAATGCGGGTCGCCGGGGCTGTGTTCGTTATCCAGTATCACAAAATCAAACCCTGCTATTCCGAAAATTTCCACAAGGTCAGGGCTATCCAACGAAATAAATGTACCAAACGCGGATCCTCCCGATAAAAGTTTCTGTTTAAGCTTATTAACTCGCATTGTTCATCACTCGTTTCAAATAAGGTATTCACATTATACAATATGTAAAAGACAACAGGACGACCCCCTGATGGGACCGATATACACGGACGACCGAGGGCGGTCGTCTCTACATGTCCTTTGCGGAGAGGAGGAACACGGCGGGAGCAGAGCCCCCGAGCGGCGGGAGCAGAGCCCCCGCCCTACAGTTTTTTGCGGTCAAGCTGCGCTTCTATTAGTCCAAACGCGAACATGAGGTGGTTTGTTAAAAACTGCCAATGGTCGGAAGTCATTTCTGCACATCGTTTTGACAGTGAGCTCAATTGTTCGCTCATTTCAGGGCTATGAGTGAAAAGCGTCTCAATAAAAATCTCTTCAGAATCATCAAGATTGTCCAGGTAATTCGTAGTTTTAGAGATATTGCCGCTGAATTCATTCTCTTCATAAACAAGCGTAGTAAACGAACATTTGAGCACTGCCGCTATTTTTTTGATCATATTAATGGACGGACGGCGCGAGCCGTTCTCATATCGACTGATAGCCGCCTGACCAATTTCAAGAGCTTCTGCAAGCATCTTTTGATTGTATCTGGCTTTTACTCTTTCCTTGCGTATGTTGATTCCAATGCGATCCATGACTGGCTTTATGATCCTTTCCGATTTAAAAGTGTAATGACATATTGGTATATATCAAGCCTATTATATCACTTTTTGTTGATTATTGACAAAATGTCATCTAAAATATCGGTGATTAAATCAATAGCGCTAAAGAAGAAATTTATATCAAAAAAACAAGGAGTGAGCGTATGAATAATAAAAAAATGAAAGATAGTACAAGTAAGGAGCTCCATATATGACTAACGGACGCAGGGATGAATGGGAACTGACAAAATTTCACGGGCGCATTGGGGAGAGAATAAAAAATATACGGCAATCGCGTCTGTGTTCTCAAAAGCAACTTTCGCAACGTTCGGGGCTTTCACAAAGCCAGCTTTCGCGCATTGAAGCAGGGGAGCGCGCCGCGTCCCTCTACTCTCTTTCTAAGATAGCGTCAGCGCTGCGCGTTACACCTGGATACCTGATGAATTCAATTCATTCGAAGCAGTCCATCCTGCGTTGAACATGCTTCAGAAGGGAATCCTTTTAAAAGGAGGCGCGCCTCGTCGGATACTATACTAATTAGCAGTTACAGCCTGAGTTAAAAACCGGAACGTTACATTACGCCAATTTTAACGAGAAGGGTCTCCAGCGCTTTTGGCCCGCTTGCAAGAAGAATGTTTGCGTCAAGAGAATTGACGTTTTCACCTGTACCCACGACCACATTCGACTTCGTGACCAAGGCTATGTCCCCGTACTCGCCGAACATTGCCGACACTATACTGAGTATTGAAGCAAGCATATCGTGCGTCACTGAAGGCGTGGTCATTCCGCTGGATACGCCCAGAAGCCCGTTCACAGCGTTGAGGAATGACCCCAACATTATGTTGCCTATCTCGCCAAGCGCGCTGTCCAGCATATCCGAAGTCAATGAATCTGCGTCCATCTCCATACCGAACTGTTTTGCAATGAGCAGGGATACAAGTTTGCCAACTTCGCTCTCCTTCACGAGAAGCATGAAATTGAAGGGATCCTCGTTACTTGATGAGGCGAACACTGCGGTATAGACTGAATCAGGATCGTCGTAGTAACTGTCGAGTTCGTATATAGATACAAGCTCTGCCTTCGGAATGTCTATACGAACCTGATAACCCAGCAATGCGGACATAGCCGTCGCAGCGTTGCCCGCTCCGATACTTCCAATTTCGCGAATCGCGTCTAAGTGCATAGCGTTTATTGAACTCAAATTGAGCATTTTTTTTCCCCCCATCTTATGCAATTGATTGGCAAACAGGTCGCGAGCAGCAAACGTCCCCCTAAACCGTATTGAATCAGGGACTCTTCAGGACGTGCTGCTCCCGGCCTCCAATAAACTACTCGATATGTATAGCCGAAGTGGGACAGGCTTTTATACAAAGACCGCATCTAACGCATTTATCGTCATGGATAAAGTGCGCTTTTTTAAGTTCTCCGGTTATTGCATTTCCGGGGCAGTTCCGCGCGCATTTAGTGCAACCTATACACTTTACATCATCAACGATGTAATGGATCAACGCGGAGCATACTTTAGCCGGACACTTTTTATCCTTAATGTGCGAAACGTATTCGTCGCGGAAATATTTAATAGTCGTAAGCACCGGATTTGGCGCCGTTTGTCCAAGCCCGCACAGGGAACCATCTTTTATCTGTATGCAAAGCTCTTCCANAAGATCTATGTCTTCCATTTTACCGCTTCCTCCACAGATGCGCTCAAGGATTTCGAGCAATCTTTTTGTTCCTATACGACAGAACGGACATTTTCCGCACGATTCCTTCTGTACGAACGCAAGGAAAAAGCGTGCGACATCAACAACGCATGTGTTCTCATCCATCACGACCATGCCGCCCGAACCCATTATCGCGCCGGTCGCGTTTATCGATTCGTAATCTACAGGCGTATCCAAAAGAGCTTCCGGGATACATCCTCCGGACGGGCCTCCAAGTTGTACAGCTTTAAATTTTCTGTCCCCTTCGATGCCGCCCGCAATATTAAATATTACCTCCCTAAGGGGCATGCCCATCGGGACTTCGGCCAGTCCGCCTTTTTTGATTTTTCCGGCGAGAGCAAAAACTTTGGAGCCTTTGCTTTTTCCTATTCCATATTTACTGAACGCCTCCGCGCCGTTCATGATTATCCATGCTACATTTGCGTAAGTTTCCACATTATTTATATTTGTCGGTTTACTCCATACGCCGCTGTTTGCGGGGAAGGGCGGCCTGGGCTTTGGCATTCCGCGCTTTCCTTCAATGGATGATATCAGGGCTGTTTCCTCTCCGCATACGAAAGCGCCCGCGCCCTCTTTTATGTTTAAATCAAAATCCCATCCGCTTCCCATTATGTTCTTGCCAAGAAAACCTTTCTCTCTCGCTGAAGCGAGCGCNAGTTGAAGATGTTTTATTGCAAGAGGGTATTCGGCGCGGCAATAAATTATGCCGTGACCCGCTCCAATTGTCTTTCCGCAGATTATCATTCCTTCAATAACGCTATGCGGGTCGCTCTCAAGCACTGATCTGTCCATGAACGCTCCCGGGTCGCCTTCGTCGGCATTGCATACGACGTATTTTTCGTCCCCTTTGGCGGCGCGCGCGAATTTCCATTTCATGCCCGTTGGGANCCCCGCCCCGCCGCGACCTCTCAAGCCGCTTTCAAGTAAAACATTAATAACCTGTTCAGGAGTCATTTCTTTAATGACTTTTTCAAGGGCTTTATAGCCGTCCTTTTCGATGTATTCTTCAATTTTTTCAGGATCAATTACCCCGCAATTACGTAACACCACTCGCATTTGTTTTTGAGCGCGCATTGTGTTTTCGGTTTCTATTCCATCCGCTAACACAATATTCTCTCCGACAATTTTTCCGCTGTCAATGTGCTGGGATATTATTTTATTTGCCACTTCCTCATTCACATATCCGTATACGGTAGAAGCCCCTTTGTATANTACCTCAACCATAGGTTCGGCATAACAATACCCAAGGCAACCGACTTTTTTAATCTCCACATCCTCCCTGGTTCCAACGAGCGAGTGAAAAACGTCCCAAAGAGGCGCCCCTCCGGAGGCTATACCACAGCTTGCAAGACCAATTCTTATCTGTATTTCTTTACTGGCAGCCATTTTTATCCCTCACTTATATGTGTCAAGAACAGCTACTGCTTTTTCAGGCGTTAACCGGCCATGAACTTCATCATTCACCATCATTACTGGAGCAAGGCTACAACAGCCAAGACAGGCGACATACTGAATTGAGAAAAGTTTGTCATCTGTTGTGTCTCCGTCTTTAATACCAAGAGTTCTTTCGAGCTGTTCAGCTATCCGGGCAGAGCCCTGCACATGACATGCAGTTCCTCTGCAAAGCCTTATAACGTATTTACCCTGTGGCTTAAACCGGAACATTGCGTAAAAAGTAGCCGCTCCAAACATTTCAGCGGCTGGGATACCGGTCTTCTCAGAAGTGTATTCAACAGCTTCTTCGGATACATATCCCATCTCTTTTTGAATATCAGCAAGAAGAGGGATAGTGGCGCCGGGCTTCCCATGGTAATGTTCGATTATTGGATCAAGACGCTTTTCCAGGTCCGCGCGTGAAAATTCCAATGTTAACATGACTTTGTCTCCTTTTTATTCTACAGTATACAAAAAAATATAATGAATTTTGGGTGTGGCATTTATTCCTCCTATTCATCTATTATATAATACATTAAGAATTGTTATTTGAGACAACTATCAGGAGGTTAATTTGAGTTATGAATAAATTAACAGATGAAAAATTGATTTCATTGTCTTTTGGCGCTGCTTTTATTGATGACGTCTCCTTGTCCGGTGTTGAATCACTTTCTGAAAAATTCAGAAACGGAGATAGTTGGTTGCGTGAAAATGCGGCTCGTAGAAGCGAGGGGTTTGGGTGGATAAACCTGCCTTCAGAAAGGGTTGATGAGATACGCGCGCTTTCCAGATGGCTTGCAACGAGAGATAGTATAGTCCAAATAGGTATCGGCGGCTCTGCTCTTGGAAATTTAATGCTCAACAATGCTCTGCTTCCCCCATACTGGAATGAGCTTCCGGAAAAAACGCGCAACGCTCCGCGTTTTTTTATGTCCGACAACGTGGACCCGGTTGATAACCGAGCGATATGGAATCTTTTAAACCCTGACAGCACTGCATTTATAGTGGTCAGCAAATCTGGCGCCACTGCGGAAACTATGGCAAATTTTCTCTTCTTTTGGGAAAGATTACGCGACAAGATAGGCGAAAGCGCCGCGCGTGAGCGCGTCATTGTAATAACGGACAAAGATAAAGGCATACTTCGCCCGTTTGTCGACGAAATCGGATGTAAAAGTTTAGTGCTTCCTGAAGATGTCGGCGGTCGGTTTTCGGTGCTTACAAGCGTGGGGCTGCTGTCCGGCTGGGCGCTTGGAATGGATTGCGACTCCATATTAAAAGGAGCGGGGGCGATGGACAAACAAATAGCGTCGGCCGGGGAAGTCTTGAATAATCCTGCATGGATAATGAGCGGGCTTTCTTTTTTACATTCAAAGAAATCCCGTAATATGAGCGTACTTATGCCTTATGTAGATTGTCTTGAACGTTTTTGCGAATGGTACGCGCAACTTTGGGGCGAAAGCGTCGGTAAAAATGGCAAAGGCACAACTCCAATACGCGCTCTTGGCGCTATTGACCAGCATTCTCAGGTGCAGCTTTACACAGAAGGTCCGGACGACAAGTTGTTTACCATTATAACTGTCGGGAATTATTCTACTGATATTACTATTCCTGTTGCGCCTCAAAAAAGTCTTGAAAAACTTTCATATTTATTTGGAAAATCAATGAATAATCTTAGAAATAGCGAAGCTTTATCCACTGCGGCCGCTTTAGTGAAAGCAAAAAGACCGGTTCTTCTGCTTGAGATCCCGAAGCTTGACGCGTATCGCTTGGGAGCGCTTATACAGTATTACGAATATGTTACAGGCATGATGGGATGGCTTCTGGAAATAGACCCATTCAATCAGCCCGGGGTTGAGCAGGGAAAGAATTATACTTACGGTTTGATGGGGCGCGCCGGATACGAAAATCAGGCTGATGAAGTGAATGAATTGTGCGCAATTATTTCAAAAAATGTAACAGAGATATAAAATCTGTCACTTTACTCAAATTTCAAGGAAGTGATAACAAAGCTTTTAATTTAAAATTCTGTAGAATCCATATTGACTGTTTAGCATATTCGAGTTACTCTTTAGTGTAAATTAATATTTATGGAAGGAAGGTTTTTGTTGATGAGCAATGAGAGGGAGCAATGGGGTAGTAAGTTCGGGTTTGTAATGGCAGCCGCCGGCTCTGCTGTAGGACTGGGAAATATATGGAAATTCCCGTATCTCGCGGGAGTTAATGGCGGCGCTGCGTTTGTTGTCGTTTATCTGTTAATAGTGCTTTTCATCGGTTTTACGGTTATGCTTGCAGAGTTAGCAATTGGTCGCGCGTCCCGGAAAAACGCTGTAGGGTCTTTTGCGGTTCTTTCAAGGAATCCTTTGTGGCAAATAGTGGGATGGGCGGGCGTTATATGCGGATTTGTCATTCTGTCGTACTATGGGGTCGTCGGCGGTTGGGCAATCAAGTATATGGTCGCAAGTTTTACTGACCTTATACCTGTTGCGGAAACCGGTGGAGCGGGAGGTTATTTAGACGCTTTCTTCAAAGATGTCCCACAGGTCATAATGTATCAGGTAATATTTATGGGATTGACCATACTTATAGTTGCCGGTGGAATTGGCGAGGGTATTGAAAGAGCGTGCAAAGTCATGATGCCTGCGTTATTCGTTATACTTTTAATACTTATTGTTCGCTCAGTAACTCTTCCGGGAGCAGAAAAAGGAATCGAGTACTATTTAAAACCGGATTTCTCCAAGATTAATGCTATGATGATCCTTACAGCACTCGGACAGGTGTTCTTCTCGTTGTCCCTTGGTATGGGATGTATGATAACCTACGGAAGCTACTTCAGAAAAGAAGAGAACCTTGCGAATTCAGCATTATTAATAGTTTCAATGGACACCGCTATAGCGTTCCTTGCCGGACTGGCCATATTCCCTGCGGTATTTGCGTTGGGCGGAGAGCCGGCAGCAGGTCCCGGACTTACGTTTGTAACTCTTCCCGGAGTTTTTGCTAAAATGGCGGCTGGAACGTTTTTCTCTTTTGCATTCTTCCTTCTGCTTTTCTTTGCCGCTATAACGTCTGCCATCTCTCTTCTTGAGGTTGTAGTCGCATACTTTAAGGATGAGCTTGGATGGGGACGCGTTGTTGCTTCATGGCTAATGGGATTATTGATAACCGCTCTCGGAGTGCCTTCGGCAATGGCTGTCGGCACTGGGAAACCGGAAATTTTTGGCTTGGATTTTGAGAGTGCAATGGAGTTTTTATCGGATAAAATCCTCATGCCGCTTGGCGGAATATTTATTGCTCTCTTCGCGGGCTGGATGATGGTTGATAAGATAGAGAAGGAAGTTACAAGCGATGGTCTTCACCGTGTAGGTTATTATACCGCATGGTTGTGGCTTGCCAGAGTTATAGCTCCTATAGCAATGGCTATAATATTTATACAAGGTTTAGGTTTGCTTGATAAATTCTTTGAATAGAAACAATCTCAACATAATATAACGGACTGCTACAGTTCATTGCAAATTAAAAAATCTCATTTCCGCTTTTTTGGGAAATGAGATTTTTTGTGGGAGCGCGGGCGTCCCTCGCCCGCCAACCATACGGTTCAATGTAGCGATGGTCTGGGTTTATAAAATAGGCGGCCCCTAACGGGACCGTTCCGGTTATCAGACGATCCCGCCCGGTGTGCGTCCCCTACGACGTTATGTAGCAATGGTTGTGGTTAAAATACACGGACGACCGGGGACGGTCGTCCTTGCTTGACTTGTA
>WRNQ01000061.1 GCA_009776565.1 Synergistaceae bacterium
GCGCCCCCTTTGAAAAGGGGGCGATTCCCCTGACGAGAGCGTTCCGGTTATCAGACGGGACGCACGGTGTTTGTGCTTTTCATTGTGAATTGTGCATTGTAAATTGTGCATTGTAGACGGGACCGTTCCGGCAGCCCACGCTGCGCGTTCAGTGGCCGTCACACGCGGCGCCGCCCATACGGTTCTATGGAGCGATGGCCTGGGTTAATTAAGACCTCAACAACGATTATCGTAACTATAGTGCACAAACCCCCGCCCCTTCGGGGCGCCCCCTTTGAAAAGGGGGCGATTCCCCTGACGAGAGCGTTCCGGTTATCAGACGGGACGCACGGTGTTTGTGCTTTTCATTGTGAATTGTTCATTGTAAATTGTGCATTGTAGACGGGACCGTTCCGGCAGCCCACGCTGCGCGTTCAGTGGCCGTCACACGCAGCATGCCGCCCCTACTCTCAGAGATGTAATTTTCCTGGAAAAAAGTTAAAGAGCTTGTTGAATAAGTCAAGTTTACAGTTGCCGTTGTAGTATTATCAAGTTATTATCTTACTTAATCTACCACGCTGATTTTTAGTTGCATTATAAAGTAGATTTGTTTGTGTTAGAATTTAATTGACTTGCATGACTATTACTAAAAATTTGATTTTAGGGGGCATTATGTAATGAAAACGCTGTTCATAGCTGTATTGATTGTTTTATCAATTGTCTCGTTTGCTTTTGCTGATATTGAGCTTCCTGCGCCGGTAAAAGAAGGCGGAATTGGAGTTTACGAGGCCTTCAATCTTCGGGCGTCAGCTAAAGGGGGCAGCTTCCCTTCAATAGAGTTAAACAATGAAGAATTGTCCCAGGTTCTATGGGCTGCAACCGGACTTAACAGGGATGGTAATGGCTGGACTGTCCCAATGGCAATGGGTACAAAACCTTACTGCAAGATTTACGTTTCCATTGAAAGCGGAGTTTTCCTGTATGATTGGGAAAATCATATGCTGAAAGAAGTATCGGTAAACGATATAAGGTCAAAAATAGCAGGGCAGGAGTATGCAAAAACGGCGCCATGCTCCCTCATATTTGTTACAGATATGGAAGTTTTACGAAGTACATATGACAGGGACAAGGACCTGGCTTATCATTTTGCTTCCGTTGCCGCAGGCGCTATGACTCAGGATATTTATCTCGCTGCGGCTTCTTTGAATCTTGGCGCAAGATATATTTATAGTATAGACCGCGCGTTTATTCATGAAGAGCTTAAGCTTGCAAACGAGGATTCAGCTATTTGCGTTATGCTGATGGGAAAGTATGCAAAATAGAATTGCAACGCCTAATTGTACATTGTAAATTGTGAATTGTACATTGTAAATTGTATTTATCATGTTCTCCAATTTGAATGAGAAAACGAAAGCAGCTTTATTTTACGCCATAGGGATGGTTTTTTTTCTCGTGGCTGGATGTCTTGTATATTTTTTCCCAAAACCACAATACATTGACCAGGGAACAATAACAACTGATTCCTCCGCGTCTATTGAGGAGCTTTATCAAAACCTTACAAATACGGATTCTGATAATCAGGCGTCTATGGCGAGGGAAACCGGTCAATACGATTCCCGGTTTGAAATTGTAAAACAACCGGAAGTTGATGATAGATGGGTATTATATGTTACAGGTAACGTCAAGAATCCCGGGGTGTATCAATTGCCGGCAGAGGCTCGTGTGTTTCAGTTAGTGGACGCGGCGGGAGGGTTTTCCGCAGGTGCTGACGTTGTGGCTATTAATATGGCGGCTCGCCTGCAAGATGGGGATCATTTGCACGTTCCTAAAGTAGACAACACTGCGAGGGATAGAAATCCTTCAATGAATGAAAATCGCGGAACAGTTACATTCACGCGGGAAAAGCAAGAAAATCAAGCGTCCGCAAATACCAGGAGAACAAATGCTAATAATACTCAAGGGGGAAGAATAGACCTGAACACTGCAACAGCAGAAGAGCTGCAGACACTCTCCGGAATTGGTCCTGCTATTGCTGATAGGATAATTCAATATAGGAACAAAAATGGAAGATTCAAGCGAGTTTCCGATTTGATAAATGTTTCGGGTATTGGCGCCAAAAAACTTGACGCAATTGAACCATTTATTTTCGTGAGATAACTGAAAGTTGAAAAATTCACCGGCGCTTTTGATTTTTATAGCTATTTCCACGGAAATAGTGTGTTTCAGCTTCGTTAAAAATCCTGCCCTTCTCGTAATGATATCAATAATAGCAGCGTCAACAGCGTGTTATTTGTTTCGGGCAGAAGCAAAAAACCCGCTGTTTGCGCCGTTTATGATAATATTGCTGACGACTTTATGTTCGTTAAGGATAGCGTTGATTTTAACAGCGCTCCCTCCCCAAACCGCAAGAGCGGAATTCAATGCAGTTGTAACAATGAGCAGCGCGTTCGGCAGAGGTCAAGCTCTTATCGTACAATCAGCTGAAGGTGATTTTCTGGTTAAGCGCCCAACTGGCGAAATCTATAAACTTGGAGAAACGCTCGCTCTGAAAGGGTGGATAAGACCGTTCCAAAACGTAGGTGATAACTCAAAATTCGACGAAGCGACATTTTGGAAATCAAAAGGAGTTATGGCGGAAATTGTCGTTTCGGGCATTGAAAAAGAAGCGTCAGAATCGCTTAATCTGCATTCTTTAAGACAGATTATCCATGAAAAGTTTAAAATTATACCAGAGACCATGCGCGGATATCTTGATGCAATGTGGACGGGGTTCCGTGACTCTGAACTCAATGATAAGCACCAAAGCTGGGGAACATCTCATTTATTGGCTGTTTCAGGTTTTCATGTCGGACTTATAGCGGGCATAATGGAATGTATTCTACATTTTTTCCGGTTTCGCTTTCGCGCGCGGAGTATTGTATTGTCCTTTTTCATGTGGATATATGTCTTCATATCGGGAGCTGCCCCCAGCGCGATGAGAGCTGCTTTTATGTTCCAGGTCGGAATTTTTGCCGGAATTTTAGGTCGCCGTGTAAATGCCGTTAATTCAGTTGCGGTGGCGGCAAGCATTATGCTCTCATATTCTCCTTTTTTATTTTGGAATGTAGGGTGGAGGCTTTCTGTTATAGCTGCTCTCACTATTACGGCGCTGTCTCATCTCATTCTGGATGAAAAGCTAAGAAAATGGACATGGTTTATAATTCCTCCTGCTGTTTATCTTACGACTTATCCGGTTGTCTCTTCCGTTTTTGATAGTGTTCCTGTCGTTGGCATAGTATTAAATTTTATTGCAGTACCATTTTTTGCATTTGTATTTCCTTTTATTTCCATAGTTGCATTATTGGGTATTTTGCAAAACATAACTGACGCCGGTTTAAGGCTGTATGGGTATGTAGCTGATTACCTCGCCTGGCTTTTACCATGGCGCATTCCATATAATTCATTTATTTCAATGTTTTGCGTGTTATTTTTTTATGGGCTGATATATGCTTCATGCAAAGAATAACACCAGTTTTTAATCAACCGTATGCTTCGTTGTTTCTGCGCGCCCTTGCTCGGCGTAGGTCCAGTTCGGCATTCCCCATGTCAAGACGGTCAGTATTTATGCCGAAAAGTCAAAAAATCATACTATCAGTGGAAAAGAAGATGAAACATGCAAATCATCAATTGGGAATTATCCGATAACAAAGACGAGGGTGTGTTAAATGGCATCAAAAGGTATGGGATTATCTTTGGACGGCAAGGTCGGTTTGTTTGGCATACGCCAAACCAGTCTTCACACCAGCGGGCATGCGAGAGTGTCGGATATTCAACGGCTAATTGACGGGTTGCAACCCAAGAGGATAGTGCCGATACACACCATGCAGCCGGACGCGTTTTTATCCTATTCTGATAAGGTCACGTTACAAACAGACGGCGTGATGTTTGAAATATAGCAACGAAGACGCTCTGATTTGCAAATAACACAAAAGCTTCAAACCATTATATTGCCAGTTTAAAAAAGAATAAAAAATGACTTTGCTGCCGCCGTTTTGTAACGCCCCGTTGGGGCTTAAGCACTATGGATGACATTGCTGCCTCCGGTTGACACCGGAGGTTATTGGTGTTANGTCCCTTCGGGACTGTTGTTGTTGGCGATTTCAAGCTCGTATGGGACGATATCGTGTCGTCGAGGACGCCGACCCATACCGCTTTTATTAACCATAATCATTGCTATATAGAACATAGGAACTACCGAGACCGCGTGTGACGGTCCCTAAATGCTTAGCGCGAAGGGCGTAGCGCTGATTTGAAACATCTTCGCGAGCCCGTAGGGCGTGGCGATCCAGATTTCGCAACGGTAAATAAAGTCTTTCTCTCTCTGTGTCCTCTCTCGCCTCTCTCGAGAAATAAATTCTTTTCAACAAAAAAAGGTTAACTAATCACAACGTTTCTTCAACGCCACAGAGAACGAATTTTTTCTCGCGTTAATTGTCATTGAGGCATTTTGCCTTTCGTATTAGCTTATTATTGTCGAAACACATACATCGACCCACTTTTTTGCTCCTGAGATTTTGAATAGTTCCTCGCAAGTGAGCTTAACCGAGCTGTTTTCGCTTCCGCACGCGGGATAAACTGCGTCAAACCGCTGCATGGAAATGTCAAGATATATGCTTGCTTCATTATTCACGCCAAAAGGACATACGCCGCCGACATTATGTCCGGTCTTTTCCTCAACTTTATCTTGCGACAGCATCTTTGACTTTATGCCAAATTCAATCCTGAACTTTGCGCCGTTCACTTTCATGTCCCCTGCAGTTACTATAAGTATGCAGCCTTCTTCCGCCTCGAAAGATATTGTTTTCGCTATCCTTGCGGGTTCTACGCCTGCGGCTTCAGCGGCAAGCTCAACAGTTGCGCTTGAAACATCAAATAATGTCACCCTATCTTCCAGCCCAAACTTCTTAAGATGTGAGAACGCTTTTTCGTAACTCATAATAACACCATCCTGCTTTAATAATTCATGACTTGTTTCCAATAAATAATATGTTTGATTCAAAATCGAAATCGAAATCGAATGTAGGCGATACGCAATGAGCCAACTATCCTGGCGATCGGCAGGGAGCCGGTGAACGTAGTGAGCCGTGCGAGGTCGCCGAGTTTCTTCATCAGTTGTGCGAATCGCTTAGTTTTCACATCAAAGCATACGTACGATCAACTTCTATTTAAACTGTTCCAGTTGTGTCCAACACATTACCTATACGTTCCATAACAGCGTTCAACAACAGCGGTTCATTTTTTAATTCCGGGTCCGAGTCCAGCAATTTACCCGCTTCGGCTCTTGCTTCAAGTAAAATTTTCTGGTCCCGGATAAAATCCGCAACGCGAAAAACTGTTAAACCGTGCTGCCGTATTCCGCATAGTTCCCCCGGACCTCTGATTTTTAAATCCATCTCAGCTATTTTAAACCCGTCAGTTGTTTGTATCATGGCTGCTATCCTCTCTTTCCCTTCCTGCGTTTTTGGGTTAGCTACAAGGATGCACCAGCCTTTTTCGGCGCCTCTGCCAATTCGTCCTCTCAATTGATGCAATTGTGAAAGCCCAAATCTATCGGCGCCTTCTATCACCATGACAGAAGCGTTAGGGACATCAACTCCAACTTCTATTACTGAAGTTGAGACAAGGAGGTCTATATTTCCGTCTCCAAATTCCTGCATGATTTTACTCTTCATATTTCCGGCCAATTTTCCATGCATCAGTTCAGTGCGTAGTCCGAGATACTTCCGGAGCTCTTCACATCTGCTTGCCGCAGAGGCAATATTTATGTTTTCGCTATCTTCTATGAGCGGACATACCCAGTATATCTGCCGCCCTTGATTCGCGCTCCGGCGGACAAACTCCAAAACTTCCCTAAGTTTTGCGCTTGACGTCGCGCGAGTTTCTACGGGTTTGCGTCCCGGAGGCAGTTCATCAATAATTGAAACCGAAAGGTCCCCATATACCGATAATGTTAATGTGCGCGGAATTGGAGTTGCTGTCATGACAAGAACATGCGGGTGCATTATTGGAAATCCTTTTGATATAAGTGATTGTTTCTGTAGCACTCCAAATCTATGCTGCTCGTCCACTATAACTATGCCAAGCGAGGAAAATATGACGTTGTCGCTTATCAAAGCGTGCGTCCCAACTACTGTTTTGATTTCTCCGGTCTTAAGCCCTTCAATTATTGATTTTCTTTCATTTGTATTCAGCGAACCAGAAAGTAAAGCAATATTTGGCAACATATTCTTTAATCTGGAATAATGCTGCTGCGCCAAAACTTCAGTAGGGACCATTAAAGCGCCCTGTTTATCGTTGTCCAGCGCGGCGGTCAGGACTGCTGCGGCTATGACGGTTTTGCCCGATCCGACGTCCCCTTGTAAAAGGCGATTCATAGGGTGAGCTTTTTTGATATCTTCAAGTATTTCGCTCATCACTCTTTTTTGAGCTTCCGTAAGCTCAAAAGGAAGCGAAGAGAGAAAATTATTAAGTTTTTCTCCCCGAATAATGTTGGGCGCGGTTCTGGATTCTATCATTTTTCGCCGAAGCCCTAAACCTACCTGTAAAATAAAAAATTCGTCAAAAGCAAGCCTGTTCCGGGCCGCAACCCATTTTAAACGATCACTTGGATAATGAAGGGTTTTAATAGCACTTCCGAGCGATATATTCCGTCTNANTTTTTCCGGGATGGAATCGGTCAATTTGGGAAGGACTGTTTCAAGCGCAGAGTTTATTATATGTCTTAGGATTTTTTGCGAAAGACCTGAAGTTGTGGAGTAAACAGGAATTATTCCTAAATTTGCATTGCTTTCATCATCAAGCACTTCCAACTCGGGGGAGGTAATTTGCCATCCCCCGCGAAAATCAACTTTTCCATATAGCGAGACTAACTTACCGGGCAGTAGCGTTTTTTCTAAACCTGGAATGTTAAACCAGACTGCTTTAGCTGAATTCCCTTCTTCATCGCGAAGAAAAGCATAGGTTAAAAAAAGTTTCTTATTGTGAGTGAATTTCTTTTCAATCTCTGTTATACGAGCGATAATAAGGCTTTTCTCCCCGGGTTTATTAACGCGCAGGGATGATAGTTTTGTAGGGGCGCTTCTATCTTCATATCTGTATGGAAAATAAAAAAGAAGATCCTCTGTTTTGGATAATCCAATTTTCTTCAGAAGATTTTCTCGTACCTCTCCCACACCTTTTATACAACGGATTGAATCAGAAAGTTCTACCAAAAGGAAAAGCCTTAGTATTCTTCTGTTATCTCCCTCCATTTTGAGAGAGCGCCAGCATATTCTTTTGCAAGTTTTTCGCTTGTTTCAATAAAAACCATTCTTTCTTCCTTTAATTTTAAAATCGAATCTTGTACTTCCAGTACTTCATTCTCCGCTTCTTTAATAATTTGNTCTCTTTCCTGGTGGCTTTGTTTAAGTACTTTTTCGCCTTCCTGTATTATTTTTTGGCATTTCTCCCGCGCTTCACTTAGAAGATTCTCCGCTTCAGCCTCATTTTCAGCCACAGAACGCTGTCCCTCCAATATTATTTGCTTAGCTGCCCTTTGGGCGGCAAAAAGGGTATCTTGAATTGAGTCCTTCATTTCTTCAAATTCTTTTTGTTCAGTTTCAAGTTGAATTACTCTCCGCTCAAGATCCTCTATTCTCTTTACATAAAGTTCCACATCCTCGCTGATTTGGTCAAGAAATTCGTCCACTTCCACCACAGAGTATCCTCCAAAAGCGGCTTTTTTTAATATGCGCGCTTCAATATCTCTTGCCCTGAGAAGGCTTTCCATTAAGCTTCATCTCCTTGTTTTTTAACTGTGCTTGTTCCTGTCATGGTTTGAACCATGCCCGGATGCGGAGAAACAGAAAAAATCCTTGGAGCTAATTTTAAAAACTCACCATTATTGGCAAAAGATACTCCGTGCATGAATGTTATAAACTGCCTTCCTTCTTCGATCCTTTCCGGCGCTATCCCGCTTAGGTCCAATAAAATAATACAACCATCAAGCAAAGCTTCTCTAAGTTGCAGTTTGTCTTCAGTAGACGGGAGCCCTTTAAATAGAATCAAGCCGTTTTTAATAGGAAAAGGACGTTCATAATTATCGTAATCGCCGTATTCATCATCATAATTGTTGTTATAGGCATTACCTCTGGAATTCTCTTCGCGGGTTTTTGGATGCGAAGGTTTTCTTCTCCTGTATTCACTAGCTTCCTCATCTTCAAATCCAAGCAATTTCATGAATTTTTTCAATATAAAGCTCTCCTTTCGAATGCTTTTTACTTTTAGTTAAAATCAGTTACGGCAACCGAATATTGAAGTCCCTATTCTAACTAAAGTGCTGCCTTCCAATATCGCTAAACGAAAATCCGAACTCATCCCCATAGAAATAATCGGTAATGGCAAGCAGGTTCTTTCTCTAAATTTTTCAGTAATTTGACGCAATTCTGCAAAAGATCTTCTAATATGGTTTTCGTCGTGAGTAAAAGGGGCTATAGTCATAAACCCTTCAAGTCGTAAATTTTTACACTCAAGAACTGCATCAACAAGATAATAAACATCGTCAACAGAAGCGCCTGTTTTGGAATTTTCCAGAGAAGTATTAATTTCTATTAACACGGGTAAGATTCTATCATTTTTTTCAATTAGTATACGCTGTAAAGTTAAAGCTAATTCTATAGAATTTACTGTATCTATTGTATCAAAAATTTCAATAGCTTTGCGGATTTTATTTTTTTGTAAATTTCCAATCAATCGCCATGGTTTATTCCATTGCGCAAGCTCTTTTTTTGAGCTCGCTTCCTGCACGCGGTTTTCTCCAATGGCGTCAACTAAAGATTGTGATTCAAGCATCTCGGAAACAGTCCGGGTTTTTGTAACTGCAACGAGTGAAATTTCGTCATTTGAGCGACCGGAAACAGAAGCGGCTTCAGCAATTTCTTCACGAATCATTGCAACTCTTTGTGCAATAGTTTCTGATATTACCATACATTTACCTGTCCTTCCCGAGCTCTTGTCGCATCAATAATCAGCATATCCCCGGGGATAATGCCCGATGTTATGAAAATATTATCTTCATCTGCATGAAAAGCTTCAATTTCTTTAAATATCGCTTCGTTTCCATTTACAATGTATACTCCCATAACTCCATCCTTAAATATAACAGAAGAATTCGGTACGTAAATACCATTTTGCTCGCCGGCGCTTATTTTCCACGAAAATGTTCTCGATTC
>WRNQ01000062.1 GCA_009776565.1 Synergistaceae bacterium
CCCCCGCCGTTTCTGGCGGCTATATTTTTGCTAATTTCCCCACCGCTGAAGTTGATTGTGCCGTGTTACGAATTCAAACGCTTTAAAATTTCCATATAATCGCCTACTTCGAGAAAACGTGGGTTACTGCTGTTGCTGAGATTTTCGTATGANTTTACNGCTATCTCNTNNNANTGAGTTTCGGAGATTCCCAAAGATGAGAACGGAGGAATTCCGACATCGCCGGACAATTTACTTACCTCGGCGACAGCAGCGTCGGCGCCTTCTTTGTTGGAAGCGTATGTCAGCCCCAATGCCTGCGCCACGCGCGCGTATTTTTCTATACAAAAATCTTTGCTGTAATCCATTACCTCCGGCAGGCACACTGCGTTACAAACGCCATGCGGCATATCGTACATTCCGCCAAGCGACTCCGCTATGCAATGAACCGCAGCGACGTCCGAGTGGCTGAACGAAATAGCGCCCAGGAGGCTTCCCATCAACATGCCCGCCCTCGCTTCGATGTCGGCGCCATCCGCTACGGCTCGTCTCAGATACTTGGACACGAGTTCGATTGAATATAGAGCGACCGCGTTTGCNATAGGCTCNGCGCAAGTAGCCGTGTACCCCTCTATCGCATGTGTGAGGGCGTCCATACCAGTTGCGGCTGTCAGTAATTTTGGCATCGAAACTGAAAGCTCCGGGTCGCATATGGCAACTTTGGCAGCTATCTTGACGCTGCGGAGGGAGAATTTTGTTTTCTTCGCGCAATCCGTTATAACCGAACTGAACGTGACCTCAGAGCCGCTTCCTGCCGTTGTCGGAATGGTGAGGAGCGGCAATGTTAATCCGGGGATTTTTTCAACGCCCCGGAAATCCTGAATAATTCCTTCATGCGTCGCCATTATACTCATGCTTTTTGCGCAGTCTATGGGGCTGCCTCCGCCCACCGCTACAAGGCAATCGCTCTTTATTTTCCGGGCAAAAGCCGCTCCTGCGTGAACGTTTTCATCCCTTGGGTTTGGCGCTATATCATCGAAAATATCGTACGTGATACCGGCATCGTCCAGCGGTTTTGTGACCTTTTTCAACAAGCCGGATGAAACGATTCCCTTGTCAGTGACAATAAGCGGTTTCTTTGAAGATAAAAGCGAGAGTTCTCCCGCTATTCTTGAAATACAACCGACGCCATATTCTATTCTTGTGGGCAGCGTAAAGCCGAATGTTTTCATAATATCCATAATTATCTTTCACCTTTGCAATGCGGAATTTTCGTTCGTCACGCGCCGAATTTGTTCAGTTTCTCCGCGTGCGCGAGCATAAGTCCTATGAGTTTATAACCGCTTATATGTCCGATAGTCCCAAATCGGCATTCATTTTCGCCAAACGTTTTATGAAGTCCAAAGCGGCATTTATTACTTGATATCATGAAAGGGACGTCGTGCCACGAGTGCGCTTTCATGACAGCCGGCGTGCTGTGGTCACCGGTCACAACCAGGACATCAGGATTCAGAGAAGTTATTTTTGGAAGCAGTGAGTCGACCTGTTCTATTACTTTCACTTTTTCGTCAAACTTTCCGTCCTCTCCCCGGCTGTCCGTGTATTTGACATGGACATAAAAATAATTATGCTTATCCCAGCATTTTTTTACCGAGTCGAAAAGGTCCTCGAGCGTTTTTCCCGCGTCCTCAATTTCCATGCCGACAAGGCTTGCAAGTCCGCGATACATTGGGTAAGTCGCCAATGCCGCCGCTTTTATTTTGTACAGCTCTCCCAATTGAGGGATATCGGGAGCGGAAGAAAAACCGCGCAACAGGCACGAATTGGCGGGTTTATCATCTTTTAGCACTTCTTGAACACGCACTATGAATTTATTTGCTATATCCGCCATTCGTTGCCCTTGGGGCGTTACGGCGGAAGCCCATAACATGGGAACGCCTTCTTTCTGCGGGTCGGCGTCGTGCACATGCTCGTCAAGCCCTCCGCCACTGAATACAACCACAAAACGATGCTCCATTCCGGGATAAAACGTTGTCTTTACATCTTCTATTTCCTTTATATTAGCCGCAAGTTTTAGAACGACCTTGGCGCTTTGTTCAGTGGGAATCCTTCCCGCGCGCCTGTCCGTAATCAAGTCGCCGTCACAGGTGCAGAAGTTTCCGCGTACGCAAATGTCACCCCGTGAGACTTTGGCGCCCACGCCACATGCTTCAAGTATGCCGCGTCCTACAATGTACTCGGATGGGTCATATCCGAAAAGCGACAAGTGACCGGGACCGCTTCCGGGCGTAATACCAACATCGACCATATTGAGAAAACCCAGTTCGCTGCGTTCCGCAAGGGAGTCTAAGTTTGGAGAATGAGCCGCCTCAAGTTCAGTTTTTCCTCTGCTATCCGGCAGCCCACCAAGACCATCCATCACTAGAAGAACTATTTTGCAGTCGTTTTCCACAGATAAATTTTTCAACATTTCCATTCGTTTGTTCAAAACATCCGCCCTCCTTATTTAATATAAAAGAATTCAGCAATTCTCATATTATCAGCAATTTTTCTTTCTAAAATAAACCTGCTTATGTAAAACATAAGCTTTTTCACTTTTCTCATTTTATATGGGCAGCTTTTTACGCAAGCGAGACAAGCTATACATTTACCTTTCTCAACTAATCTGGGATTATTAGTGTTGATTGCTTCCACCGGGCATTTTCCTACGCATGTCCCGCAATTTCTGCACTTCTTTTGTATACTGGGGAAAAATGGAGACGACAGGTATTTTCTATACGGATATTTACCTTTTATAGTGAGAGTTTTTGTTTTGAAACCTTGTTTATCAATTATCTCTTTTACGCGTTTTACAAAAATATCAAGTGCGTATAGATCAGTGCTGTCAGGTCGCTCGAACGCTATTTTACTGGAAAATGCGTGAGGGGCTACCAACGCCGCCGCCGATATTCCCACAAATCCGTTATTGTTGCAAATATTGCTCAGTTCAAGGAGAGCGTCTTCATAATCTCTGTTCCCGTAAGTTACAGTGTATATAGCAGTCGTATTGTCTCCCCGTATCCTGTCAAAAATTCCACCCTGTACCCGTGGGACCCTGCCGAAGTATACCGGAGAGCCAAATATTACAAGGTCACCTTTTCCAAATTGATATTTTTTTTCTCTATTGGCCGCATTCGTCAGGTCTATTTCTTCATAATTGCTTTTAATCCTTTTTGCTATCTCTTTAACATATTTTTTAGTCCCGCCGGTTGGGCTGAAATAAACCGCTACAACTCTTCCTATGTCCATTATTTGAATCCTCCATTCAAAGTAATAAATATAGACAATTTGCACCACATAAAGTCTGCTTATAAATAATAATTTTAATATTTACCGGAATGTATGATAGATAATAACGACAAACTTCATTTCAGTATAATATAAACACAATAAAAATTACTATTCCAGCTTAATAATACTACATCATTTCTATTAAATGAATCAAAAAAAAGAGATAAAGTAAAATTACTTCAGTGGGGGGAAATCTCCCGCTGAAGCTTAGCTGGACTTATCCAGGGGCTTAGCCGCTCAACGCCGCGAGGCGGGGGTATTACATCGGATTAGCCATCGGATAAATGAATTCTTCACAAATTTTACACATGCGTTCAGTAAAATAATAAAACTTATCTTACACTTGAATCATACTAAATGGCAACTATTAATCAAATTTTACTTCAATTTGATAAGGAAAAATATAATATGTCTCTCAATCATCATATATGTTATCATAATGCCAAATATACTCTTAAAGAACAAAATAAAACAGGAGGTAGTTTATTGTGCATTTTTCGGAGCGAATTAAAGCAATGCAGTCTTCTCCAATAAGAAGATTAATTCCGTATTCAGATGAAGCAAAGGCAAAAGGGAAGAAGGTTTATCACCTCAATATCGGCCAACCGGATATAAAAACTCCACCAAGCTTTTTGGAATCAATAAGAGATTTTAAGCAAGAAGTAATTGCATACGCAACATCTCAGGGAGACAATGCTTTGCGCGACGCCATGAGCCACTACTATCAAGAGTGGGATATTGATATACTTCGCGACGATATACTGGTGACAAACGGAGGCAGCGAAGCTATCATGTTCTCTCTCATGGCTATTTGCGACCCCGGCGATAACGTACTTATCCCCGAACCATATTACGCTAATTATAACGCGTTTTCCCAATCAATAAACGTCAGCGTTATCCCAATACTTACTAAAGCGGAGGAAGGCTTTCACCTCCCCCCTGCTCCGGAGATTGAGAAGCTGATAACCCCAAAAACGCGCGCGATTTTGGTATCGAATCCCGGAAACCCGACAGGCGCAGTATATACGGAAGCGGAAATCAATATGCTTGCTGACCTTGCAAGTAAACATAACCTTTACATAATTTCGGATGAAGTTTATCGTGAATTTGTGTATGACGGGCTTAAGTACACAAGTTTCGGACATATGAAACGCATAACCGACAGAGTAGTAATAATTGATTCCGTTTCTAAGCGCTACAGCGCGTGCGGCGCCCGCATTGGCTGCCTTGCCATTAAGAACAGGGAATTTATCGCGCAGGTCCTGAAGCTGTGTCAGGGGCGTCTTTGCGTTCCAACTCTTGAACAAGTAGGAGCAGCCGCGCTTTATTCAACTCCCAGGTCATATCTTGAAGAAGTCAATAAGGAATATCAGGAAAGGCGCAATACGCTGGACAAAGCACTTAAGTCAATGAGGGGCGTCATTTGCGACCAGCCAAAAGGGGCTTTTTATTCGATGGTGAAAATGCCTGTCGATGACGCCGAAAAATTTATAATCTGGATGCTTGGGAATTATGACGAAAATGGAGAAACTACGATGGGCGCCCCGGGTACTGGATTCTATTCAACCCCGGGCAAAGGGTATAACGAAATGCGCATCGCCTACGTACTGAAAAACGAGGATCTCGCAAAGGCCATGAATATACTAAAAGGAGCTTTGGAGGCTTATCCCGGGCGCGTTGAGTCTGCAATAGCCTAAGAGTCTGAAAATGCTTAACAAAAAACGAATAGCGGCCGTTTCCGCGTTGTTGCGGGAAAAGAGTATAGATGCCCTTGTTGTTGCCGTATCAATGGATACGCAATATATGGCCGGGCTTTACATGAAACCGGACGAGAGGTTTAAAGGCATTATTATAACCGCGCCTGAAAAGGACGGAAATAATGGCTTTGCACTTGTCCCGGCTATCTACAATCATGAATTTGAAGAATCAATCGGCGGAGATATTCCTTTTTATTTTTGGAAGGATGAAGATTGGTTTTATGACTCTGTGAAAAAGGGGCTTGACGATTTTGGAGTTCCGGCGCGCGGAAAAATAGCTTTCAACGACAGCGTGCTGGCAATTGAAGCTATTGAATTCTCTAAACGCTGGGGCTATCAGCTTGAGAATGGAGCGGATATTTTTGCTTCTTTGCGCCTCATAAAGGACGAAGAAGAAATCAGTTATTTGAAAAAGGCTGGTGAAATAACTGACGCGGCGCTCTTCGAGGTTATTGAATACATTAAACCCGGTATGACCGAAAAACAGATATTGGATTTTCTTTTTGAATCATACGCGCGGCATGGAGCGGACGCGCCGGGCGCCGACGCATGGGGTATCATCGCTAAATCTGAAAACTCCGCCATTCCTCACTATTCAAAAATGGACTGTGAATTAAAAGTCGGTGACAACCTTATAATGGACATTGGATGCAATTATAAAGGATACCACTCTGACGTTACCCGCACTGTTTTCATTGGAGAACCCAACCCGGAAAAGCGCAAGGTATACGAAATTGTCAAAAAAGCGCAACAGGCGGGTATAGACATTGTCCGTCCGGGCATAAGGGCTTGCGATGTAGATAAAGTTGTTCGAGACGTTATTGAAAAAGAGGGATATGGACCTCAGTTTTTCCATCGGACCGGTCATGGAATAGGACTGGCTGTGCATGAAGCCCCGAATATTTCCTCTGCTCATCAAACTGTTTTAAAGGAGGGAATGGCATTCAGCGTGGAACCGGGAATTTACCTGCAAGGAAGTTTTGGCGTCCGTATTGAAGATATTGTAGTTGTTACATCTACAGGATGCGAAACTATGACTAAATTTCCAAAAGAGCTGACTGTCGTATGATTAACTAATGCCGTATTATAACTATACAGGGTACGATGCCGAAGGTAAATTAAAAAAAGGCGTGCTTGAAGCTTCTTCCTCTGCACAAGCCATTGATCGCCTTACAGAAAGGGCGATAATTGTTGTTGATGTCGAGCAGTCAACTGAAAGAGGAAAGTCCAGGAAAGTTGTTCCGTTGTCCCTGGAAGGTCATATAATGTTTTGCAAAAGCCTCGCTTCATATCTCCGTTCGGGATTACCGCTCGCCGACGCGCTAAAAGTGCTGGGGAAGCAGACCACGGACAAAAAAATTGGCGCGGCTTATTCTGTGGTCCTTGAAGGAATTGAGGGCGGCAAAAAGTTCCATGCGGCTCTGCAAGAGTGCGGAGCTTTCAGGGAGACGCTGTCGCGCATAGTGGAGTCAGGCGAACAGAGCGGTTCTCTTATCCATGTACTCGAACAGGTGTCAGAGCAATTCAGACTTGAAGACCGGTTGCTCAAGAGGATAAAAAAAGCATTAACTTATCCAATTGCAATGATTATTATTGGAACGGGAGTTGTAGCTTTCCTGCTTACGTATGTAGTACCGAAAATAGCTGTCCTGTTTGAAGAAGTCGGACAAACGTTGCCGCTTCCAACAAGGATTTTAATAGCGCTTTCCAATTTTGTAGCGAATTGGGGACTTGCGATTGTATTGACAGTGTGTTTAGTGCTGTTTATCATGAGGCGGAGGGGGAAAAGAATTCCTCTTCCTTTTATGAAAGGTTTAAGAGGAAGGTTGACCTTATCATTGGTAATGTCACACCTTGCCACTCTTCTTAGATCGGGAATTCCGCTTGTACAGGCGCTGAAGATGGCTTCGGTTATGGATACGAATCCCGCGCGTTGGATGGAAGCTTCGGATTTGGTCAAAGCAGGACATAGATTTGACCGCGCGCTTGAAAAACTTGGATTCACCGAGGATGTAATTTATGTTATCAGAGTGGGAGAAATGGGCGGCGACCTCACCACGGCTCTGTCAAACGTCGGTGAGACCAACTGGGAAATTGCGGAATCGCAAATGGACAGGCTGGCGACTCTTATTGAGCCTGTCATGACGCTTACCCTTGGCTTCTCTGTTGGATTCATTGTTGTATCTATATTATTGCCGGTATTTGATATATCGGGTCTGGTAAAATAAAAAAGTGGTCAGTGATCAGTGGTCAGTGATCAGTGGTCAGAGAAAGAAAAAAAATTAAACCGAAAACATAGGGCAGAGGTTTGAGGTAGGAAAAAAACTATACCCAGAACACTATACCCTAACAATTAGGAGGTATATTTATGAGAAAAAATACAAGATTTAAAAGAAAAGGTTTTACGCTTGTTGAAATTCTGGTCGTGGTCGTGATAATTGGCCTTTTGGCGGCTATTGTCGTGCCTAATCTTATAGGTCAAACCGAACAAGCAAGACGCGAACTTGCGGCTGTGCAGATTCGTGAGATAGAGAACGCGCTTGATATTTATAGTTTACATAACGGAATTTACCCAACCACCGAACAGGGACTTGAGGCGCTTGTAACCAAACCGACAACAAACCCTCAACCGAAGAAATATCTTGAAGGCGGATATATGAGAAAGCTTCCGATGGACCCATGGGGAAATCCTTTCATTTATCGCAACCCCGGCGAAAAAGGTACAATTGACATAATCAGTACCGGATCAAGCGGAGAAGAGGGTAGTGGTTATAATATCTCAAATCATGACCCATAGTGTAAATTTAAAAAATGGAATAACGTTTACATGCCGCAAAGCATTCACAATGATTGAGCTCATTATAGTCATTGCAATAATTGGCACGCTTGCGGCATTGATTATTCCGCGCATGTCCTCATGGATGGAGCCGACTGAACGAACTCTGCAACGCGCATTTTTAGAAGCCGTTGAAATTGCCAAAAATGGAGTATCAATCAGATTTCGCGTAGATAAGGAAGATAAGAGGGGTACTATTATCCCGGAAGCTTTAGCGAAAGTAGAAGAGGAAATTGGATTTTCTAAAAGAACCATAGATGTCTGGAAAACTCTTGAAATGCGATGGAAACCCACAGGCAACGCCTGGACTTTTGACCCGGAAATAATATATTTCTATCAGAACGGCATGTGTACTCCGGCAAAAATAATATGGGGAGCTCCTCCTTACGCCGATAACTATTTATTGACTGTAACCGGCTACCTGGTAGAGAACAAGAGGTTTTGAACCAACGAGAAAAAAAAAGAGGCTTGATTATGATGAAAAACAAAACACAAGTTATAATTCTAATAGTTGTTATTGCGTTGATAGCATTGTCCGCTGCGTTTTTCTTTGTAGTTCAAAAAACGAAACCCACAACAGAAGAATCGGTATCATACCCTAACGCTGTAATTGCAATAATTATGGATTTACGAAACATGAGAGCGGCAGCTCAGATTTACAGGAATGATAACTTGGAAAAGCTGGACACTATCAAGCCAGAGCTAAAAAATTTAGTGAATTACCTGGAAAATCCCTCCCGATTCACAAAAACTGAAGGCGAATACCTCTTTACGGAAGCCAACGGAGAATGGTGGGTGGGGTATAACCTTGCCGCGGCGGAAAATTTATCTGATGATATTGAGTCAGTGCACGAAAGGCTGTTATATATGGCTGGCAATTCAATTAATGGCAGTATGGACATAAATATTCCCTATAACAGAGAAGACATTATTTACATGCCTGTACGTTAGAGCTTAGGGCTGAGAACTGAGAACTTAGAACTTAGAACTGAGAGCTTAGAACTGAGAGCTTAGAGCTTAGAGCTGAGAGCTGAGAGCTTAGAACTGAGAGCTGAGAGCTGAGAGCTGAGAGCTGAGAGCTGAGAGCTTAGAACTGAGAGCTGAGAGCTTAGAGCTGAGAGCTGAGAGCTTAGAACTGAGAGCTTAGAACTTAGAGCTTAGAACTTAGAGCTGAGAGATCAGAGATCAGTAAAGATAGTAAAGACCGTGGTTGTAGATATTAATCACAACCA
>WRNQ01000063.1 GCA_009776565.1 Synergistaceae bacterium
ATAAAAATGAACTATAATTTAGTAAATTATCATTTGAGCTCTTAGTTGTATATCACCCAAAAGGATGATATTTAAAAAATAATCATTTGGGGATGTCACCCAAAGGATGACGCTCTATTATGTTAATAATCAGCCTCTATTTTGCTAAAAAACATCCTCTATTTTGCTAAAAAATATCCTCTATTTTGTTTAAAAACAGCCTCTATTTTGTTGACAAATAATTTTCTTATGTTTAATCCTCCTTTATTATTTAATGATATAGATTTCAAATATAATTTTCTTATGTATTGTCCTCCTTATCTGTTCATGGTGTAATTCTTCCAACTCTATATAAAAATGAACTATAATTTAGTAAATTATCATTTGAGCTCCTAGTTGTATATCACCCAAAAGGATGATATTTAAAAAATAATCATTTGGGGATGTCACCCAAAAGATGACGCTCTATTATGTTAATAAACAGCCTCTATTTTGCTAAAAAACATCCTCTATTATGCTAAAAAACATCCTCTATTTTGTTGACAAATACCCTCTGTTTTGTTATATATTATGCATTATAACGAGGAGGCAAACGACAGATGACATTACGCAACATTAAATACAAGGACCGGCTGCTCGACAAACTGCTCCAAAAACATCTTCGCGCTTTTGGCGCCGTCGAAATCGTTGGGAGTATGTGGTGCGGTAAAACATGGATGGCGGAGGCTCACGCCGAGAGTGTAATCAATCTTTCAAATGCTGGAGTCAGAACGCTCATTGAAGCGGATAACAATCTGGCATTTGAAGGCGGAAGACCTCATGTAATTGACGAATGGCAGGAGATCCCGTCGCTGTGGGATGAAACGCGACTACATGTCGACGCTGCCGCCGGCGAACGCGGATTGTTTATTCTGACCGGCTCGTCGACTCCTAAAAAAAATGAAACGGTTCATAGCGGTACAGGACGAATATCCCGTATTCATCTCAGACCTATGAGCCTTTCTGAGACAGGGGATTCTGATAATTCGGCATCGCTCAGCAGATTGTTCGACTGTAACGAAAACTTTGTAACCTCACGCGTACAAACCGACCTTCGACGCATCGCCGAACTAATATGTAAAGGTGGATGGCCCGGAGTTTTGCACCTTGAACCGGATGATGCGGAGCTAATACCGAACCAATACCTGGACACTTTGATATCTTCCATCGGTAATAAGAATGGGACAAACGAATACGGGCTGAGACGTTTCCTTACATCTATGGCGAGAAACACAGGGCAGGCTGTGACCTTTGATACGATTGCGAGCGATATTGCGGAAGGAGACATTGATAGCAAAAACAAAACCGTTTCAAGGCAGCAAATTGAAGCGTTTATTAGTATGTTCAAAGAGCGTTTCATTATTGAGGATTTATGCGGATGGGACGCTCCCATACGTTCAAAATCACGGGTACGAGTAAAACCAAAACGCGCACTCGTTGACCCATCGCTTACTGCTGCGTTGTTAGGCGCAAACAAGGATCGGTTGCTGAGCGACGGTCAGTTGCTCGGGAGATTATTTGAGGAACTGTGCCTCCGGGATTTGAGGATATATGCTTCATGTATGGACTCCGCGCCGCCTGATCCCGTCAGATATTACAGGGATTCCGACAACCTTGAAGTCGATGCTGTCATTGAGCTGAGAGATGGGCGTTGGGCTGGGTTTGAAGTTAAGCTTAGCGAAAATAAAGTGGCGGAAGGCGTTGATAATCTATTGCGCCTTAAAAATAAAGTGTCTTTAAACCCGTTGGCACGGAATCCCCAGCCTGCTTTTATGGCTGTTTTGGTTGGAAAGACAGAGTTTTGCAGAAGAACGCCCGAAGGAATATACGTGATTCCCTGTACATCACTAACTGCGTAAATCTAGTCTATCGTTATCCTGTCGGCCAGCCCAATGCAATAGGATAACAGTTCGGCGCGGGAGGCGACTTTCATTTTAACGTAAATTTTCTTGCTATGTGTTTTTACCGTATTGATGCTGATGTTCATTTTGTCGGCAGCCTCATTTGCGGTGTTTCCTTTAACATACAGAGTAAAAATATCCCTCTCTGTCGGGGTCAATGTCTCGAGCCGCCGGAGAAAGTCTTCCCCCGCGCCATTGACGCTGATGTTTTTTGGCGCCGGGGTTTGCTTTGATTTGATTAACTCAACCAATTCGTCTATTTCAGGAATATTTATCCTGAAATCGTCGTCCAAATCCTCCTTCGAGCGGAGAACGTCCAAGCCTGCAAATATCGGCTTGACATATTGCCGGCTGACATAGACCGAGAGGATAACTCCGAAAAAAAGAGCCAACGCGCAAACGAAAGCTATTCTGTTGTTGTATCCTGAAAGCGTGCTTACCAAATCAGCCTGTGGTAAAAGCAACGCGACGGCGTTTTTATCGCTGGCGAAAGGCGAGCCGACAGGATAGATTTTTATGTCTTTATGTAACCCCGCGTAAATAATGTTATTGTTTTCGTATAAAGATAAATTTCTCATGCCGCCCGCGAAACGAATCAGCGAGTTTTGGAGCGCGGGAGCATTTCCCGAGCATAAACTGAACGCATCAAACCCTGCTGCCGTAGAAAGCGCGATTACACACAAGGCGTTACTGTAAATGCTCTCATCGGGCGAAAACTGGAGTTTAAAGTTTGTCTCGGATATTTCAAAACCGCATACGCCGAACGCTTCGCCTTTTGAACAAATTAAAGGCGCGCTGCACAACATAACTTTTTCATCAAGGTTATTGATAGCGCCTCCGTAGCTCCAGTAATAAAGCCGTGAAACAGGTAACTTGTTTTTTTGGTAAGCCTCAATAGGCTTATTGTAATATGGCTGCTCTTCCACATTAAATTCCATATCCCACTTTGCCTGAAGCGAAAGCTTATTTGCAAGCGCGATATGAGCAGGCCCCCTCAGGTACAGTTTGGAGGCGTCGGCTGTAATGATATTTGGCTCGGAGTTTCTGAGATAAATTCCGGCTTTGGAGTGTTCCGAACCCGGTAGGGCAGGGTTGACGGTGGCGTCAAGTACAACAAACACACCGCTGCACTTGGTTTTTTCAAGCGCCAGCATAAGGCGCGTTAGTTCGCCTTCCAAAAGTCTCTCCAAAACCTCAGGGTGATGTCTCAGCTCATTTATTGTGAACCCAAGCTCTTGTAGTTTGTCCTCAATGCTCTTCGACATTGTTTCAGACAGAATGACCGTTTGGACGGACGTGTCGCCATACATTTTTTCCACATTCTGCGAAAGATAGGAGAGTTTTTGTTGAATCAATTTTTCGGCCTCATCATGACCGGATACGATAACCCCTGTCAACGCCAAAATCAGGGCGACAAAAGAAAGCATCGTAACGACTAATAAAACAAGAAAACCAAAAAGCCTGATGCGCATAGAAACGCCTATGTCGCCAGGTTTTACAAGTCTATTTAGCAATAAACGCAGAAATCCGACGAACCTGTTGTAAAACAATATATCTCCTTATTTTATAAACCGTTGCAGCGCGTCATGCGACAGAATCTCAAACGCCCTCGCCGGGGAATGTTCTTTGAGGAGCGAAAGATAAGTATGGCGATCTTTTTCCGCGAATTTTAATATTTTTTCCACGTAACCTTTCTGTAGTTCGTCAAACCCGTCAAACACCGGCGGAATATAAAACTTATAGTCTTGGTGCATAGCAACTGCGGTTGAGAGCATCTTTTGAATGTTTGCATCCTGACGTCCGGTATATTTTCCGCTCATCAGGTCACTGAACGCTTCATTCGTCACCGGAAGGTATCCTGTATTTATGACAAACCGCAGATTTTGCGCGCTGTTTGTCAGCCATTTAAGAAACACCGCAGTTGCGTATTCTTTCTCTTTCGACGACTTGAACGTGCACATACCGGCGCCGCGCTGCGGCGCGATTTTCTGTCCGCCTTCAAATACGGGATAAGGCAGGATGACGAACACGGATTCTTCCTTTGTATTATCCGCATAGGTAACAGTCTCGGGATAAAAGATAGCTCCCGCTGATGTGCTGGTNGTACATACGATTTCGCCCGCTTTGGCAAGGTAATTCCCATAGTCGTCAAAGATTGCTATGCTTCCCGTAACAGCTCCGGGATAATAGCAATTCCATATTCTCCCGAAACTGGGCGACGAAAAATCCAGCGCCCCGTCCTTGACAAAATGGTCGCCCAGTTGTTCAAAGCCCGTCATAGCAAAGTTAAAAGGGATATCAGGATAATAAAAGGTCTTTCCGTCATTTGGGATATCGGGCGTTTTCGCGTCCGTCCATTCGTAATATAAACGGGCCGCATTCGTTATACCCTCAAATGTAGAGAGGTCAGAAAGCGTCACGCCGGTATCCCTGGAAAAACGCTCGAAAATCGTGGCATTTACGTACAACACCTCTGTGGATTTCGCTACGGGCAAAAGATACAACTCAGAGCCGCCAAGCTTCCCTTCTTCCAAAAATCGCGGTACGTACGCGGAAAGCTCAACGCCGCTGAACTGCGTTCTGAAATCCATAAGCAAGCCTTTTGCGGCAAGCGTGATAGCTACAGAGGGATATACGAGAGCCATATCCGGTAGTTCCGGCGCGCCCGGATCGCCGTTTGCAGCCATTATTATCTTTTCGTTTAAAACCGAGGCGTTTGATACCGCAGTAACGTTGACGACTATACCTTCCTTTTTGCCGACTGTAGCGTTAAATTCGGCAACGAGTTCATCTATACATGTTTTCATTTGTTCTACATATGTATGCCACATTGCGACGCTGACAGGTCTATTAGGGTCAGGAAGTCCATCGCCGCCTCTTTGTATTGTTAATGCAACAAAGCAAAGTAGTAAAACTGACATCGTGATAATTAAATAATGCCGAAATTTCATTTTTTCATCCCGAATCGTTTATAAAATTAGCGAACCATTCTTTAAAAGCTTTTTCGGCTGCATACATCCGCGATTCACACTCAGAAGTTAAACAATCAGAAAAGTTAAAGCTGTTGCCTGATACGCATAAAGTTATCGCACGCTTCGGGGGAGTTCCCAATTGTCCGGATAATTGGAGCAGCCATGCCGGACTCATTGAATGGATATTAAATCCTTCAATGCTGGAACTGGGAAATAATCCGGCAATACAAAAGCCGTCTTCATACTGCTGCATATCCGCGTCTACAAATATTGCAAGATCAACATCCTTCAGTTCTTCCGCCAGTTCAGGCAGAAGCTGATGCTCAAGCGATAGTTTGACTTCATGTCCGCCTTTATTATTAATCCATTCCGCGATAAGGGAAGCTAAAACTATTCCTACACCGTCATCCTGCCTGTCTATGTTGCCAAAACCAGCGACCCATATTTTCAAACTGTTTCATTCGGAAGCGCGTTAATGTCAAAATTAAGCCAATTAGACGCGTTTATTTCTTCAATAATTTTTGCTAAAACCCCGTCAGCCTCATCAGCAGGTACTTGACATGTCCCGACGCTTTTATGCCCGCCTCCGCCAAACTTTAACAAAAGGCTTCCAACATTTACGGTGGCAGTCCTATTCAATATGCTATAACCTACGGAGATTACGGTAATCCCGGGTTTGCCCTCGAATAGCCGCAAAGATATATTCTGATCCTGGTAGAGCGCGTATATAATGTGACGATTACCTACATAAACATCTTCAACGCCGCGTAAATCAGTGATTATTATAGATCCTTCAGTATGCGAAAAATCTCTCATCATACGTATAAATGGCTCGCGATGCTCTTCGTATAATTGTACTCGTTCCTGAATATCTTCAAGCGCCATTATTTCGTCAATCGTCATCGTTCGCAGACATTCAATCAGTTCTTCCATGAGTTGGTAGTTGGAAACATGGAAATGATGATAATTTCCAAATCCAGTCCTTGGATCCATGATGAACGATAACAAAACCATGCCGGATGGGTTTAACACCTCTTCGCGCGTAAAATTTGCCGAGTCGCATTTATCTGTCTGCACTATCATTTCTGAAAATTTAGCCAGTTCTCCATGATCTCCGCCGTAGTATTCGTATATTACACGAGCTGCGCTTGGCGCCGGCCATGAGGCGCCATTGAATTTTACAGCTATTCCGCGTTCCTCTTCACTTATATGATGGTCAAACCATAATCCACATCTGGGATCATAAGGAACGTTAACAAGAATGTCATTCTCATTTATTTCAGTTATTCCGTCTTGAATATCCTTCGGATGCACAAATTTCTTGGAACTAATAAGACCAAGTTCTTTGAGAAGCACAGCACCCATTAAACCGTCAAAATCAGACCTCGTGACAAGTCTCATTACACGCCACCTCCCATATATATTCACTACATTTTAACATTAAGAAAACAAAAATTACGATTGTACTGAAATATTTAGTTTTTTAATAGTTTTTGCGCGTGTAACCGAGCCTCCTGCAATGAAGAATCGCCGGTCAACATTCGCGCGAGTTCATTTATTCTGCTTTTTCCGGATATTTCTTCAATAATAGCTTCTCCTTCATGTTTTTCAATAAGAAAATGTTTTGACCCCAGCGCCGCTATTGAAGCTTCATGAGTTACCAGTATTACCTGACATTTTAACGATAACTCGCGAAGTTTCTCTCCGGAAAGCACTGCTGCCATTCCGCCAAGCCCTGCTTCAACTTCATCAAATACTATTGCGTCAGGAAGCCATTCGTCAGGCAAAGATAGTTGCAGCGCAAGCAATAGTCGGCTAAGCTCTCCTCCTGAAGCAATTTTTTCAACAGGTCCTTCACGCTTTGGCGTGACGAGCATAAAGTTTACTTTATCCGCTCCGTCGCGCCTCAAGCGCGAACACTCCGAAAACCTTACAGAAAGCGCCGAATCATTCATGCCAAGCTCATTAAGGCATTTGTTGACCCTATGCTCAAGTTTCGAAGCGGCGTCTTTTCTCATTTCCCGAAGCTTTATTGCACAACGGCTTGCTTCACGTTTCGCCGCGCGAGAGGACGATTCAATTCCGAGTATTTCTTCCCTCGAATTTTGAAGCCATAATATGGCTTCCTCAGCTTCCCCGCTCCATCTTAATATGGCTTCCTCGTCTTCCGATCCTGTCATACGTTTCAGTTTCCGGAGATTACCAAGCCTTTGTTCCGTACTGTCATGTTCTTCATTCAATCTCTTCAGTTCGTTTATACTTAAATAAGATTCCGCTACTCGCAGCATGTCGTGTATATTTGTTATCCCTTCATTTGCTGCGGACTCAATTTTTTCTTTAATCTCCTCCGGCAGGGAACGACAAATTTTCGTGCAGGCGCGTTCAATCCGCTCAATCATTCCATCGCCGCCGGCGCCTCCCGTGATTTCGTCCAGCGCGTTGCGCCCGACAGTCAGCGTATTTATTCTATCGGTCAGAAACCTGTCCCTTTCCAGAAGTTCCTGCTCAAGTCCTTTTTGTAATTTACATTTCTTCGCAATCTGAATTATGCTTTCCGCATTTTCATATTTTCTTTCTATATCCCGTTCTTTTTCCGTTAGCTTCCGAAGGAGTTTTTCTTTTTGCACCGCATTTTGATACGCCTGTTTCATTTCGTCAAGAAGCAAAGAAAGTTCCGCCCCGCCGCTTGTATCTACCATAGACAACTGACGTTCTTCGTTAAGCAGTTCCAATTGTGCAAATTGGCTTTGAATACGCAAAAGTTTTGCCATATGTTGGGCATATAAAGATAAAGGCAGAAGTTTAGTTTGAATGTAAGCGCTTCCCCGGCCAGTACGCAAACATTCTCTTTCCGCGTAAACAGTTCCCTCTTCCGGAGTAAGACCCGAAGAGAAAACAGCTTTTACATTTGCTTTTTCTTCTCCCGCCCGGATGAAAGAAGATTGGCTCCTTTTTCCGGAAAGTATCTCAAGCGCCCTTACAACGCTACTTTTACCAGCTCCGCTTTCTCCTGTTATAACGATAAAATTATGCTTTGCTGAATTGGAAAACAAAAGATCTGCCTCGCCTATCCCTCCGATATTTTTTATGGACAGCCGTTCAAGCATATTGTAACTATTCCTTTTCTTCCCCCATGAAAGACTGCCCCCAGCCAAGTTTTTCATGTATAAGATCAAGAAAAGACCTGTTGTACATTTGAATTGATTTTATGGTTTTACTTGTCGAGAGTTTTACTGTTATCATATCATTTGGCAGAATCTCGCACGCTAGTTGACCATCATATGTAAGCACTATATTCCGCGAGTGAATACGGGGAATCAACGATATTTCGTCCGACGCTCCCGCAATTATAGGGCGGGCATAAAGAGTGTGAGCGCATATCGGAACGAATACCATGCAGGCTATATATGGCGGAACTATTGGCCCGCCCGCCGACATGGAGTATGCGGTTGACCCCGTCGGAGACGCCACAATTATGCCGTCGGCGGAAAGCTGCCCCAGTTTCTGTTGATTGAAAAAAACATCCACTTTTAAGAGTCTTGCCGATACTTCTTCCGTAAGGACAAATTCGTTAAGAGCATGAAAAGAGTGAACTATTTCCCCCTCGCGAACAACGTTTCCGATGAGGATGGGACGCTCAAATATCGTGTATTCTCCTTCTATTATGCACTTTATGTCGTTAAATACATTTTCCGGTCTTCCGTAGGTCAGGAAACCAAGATTTCCCGTGTTTATCCCGTAAAGCGGGATATCATAGTCGAGAACGTAACGGGCAGCGTGCAAAAAAGTCCCGTCGCCGCCTACAACAATTGCCGAGCTCGTGTTATGCAGCCACTCATTGTCGGTAACGCCTTCGACGTTAAGCACACTAGCGTCACGAATTGGGAAATGGATACTGACCCCATGCTCTTTACTCCAGAGATAAATTTCCCTGCCAATATCAATGGCTTGTTGTTTACCTGAGTTAATAAGGATTCCAATTTTCTTTGTCATGTTTATATTCAGGAATTAATTATGGCTTAATAAAGTTTGAGACAATATTCAGAGCCGTTATTCCGTACATTTCCCTTTGACGCTTCACTGTAGCATGGACAACAAATGTTGGGGGCACTCCTATTATCTTAATCCGGCATGGACTCGATATTTCAAGTGCGCGAGCCGCTATTGCTTCGCCGACCCCCGCTGCGGCGTAGCTGTCTTCAACTACT
>WRNQ01000064.1 GCA_009776565.1 Synergistaceae bacterium
GAGCCATCGTTATGTATAATAGAATTAATTAAGCAACTGTAACAGTTCTTTTTGTGTCATCATGTATTACTCTCCCATTGTCTCTATGCTATTGCCAAAACCGGCTTCTATCTTGGCTTCAAATTCGCTTTCTATATTATAAACATCTCTAATCTCCATAAACGCCCAGCGTCCATAACTCCCGAGACGGTTCACACCCGGAACCCAGTAGACTTCCACAGTCTCTTTTTTCGTCTTTGCATCCTCGCCGCGATAACCTTTGATTTCAACGATCAAGCGCAAAAGGTCATTTTCTCCGCGTCCGTCGTCAACTAAAATGATAAAATCCGGCAGGTAAGTTTTTTGCTCTCCTTGCAAGGTATATGGAATTTCAAAACCGAGATTGTAATTCTTCACATATGCTTTAACTTGAGGGTGTTTTTCCGCCACACGGCACAATTCTGCCTCCCATTCGCTGTCGCAAACGCACCAGTTGATATGGCAGCGGTCCGGGTTTGTCTTCCAACGAGATCGCTTTGAAGTTAAAAAATTAACGTAAATCGTTGAACCTGTGGGAGTATATGGATCAAGTACAGCCGTAACTGGAGGCTCGTCGGGCTTATCCATCATCCCGGCTCTGTTAATCGCAGCATGGATTTTTTCGGCAGCCATATTAGCGAGTTTCAAATTGAGCAGCATTGCCTCGAAAGTGCCGCCGGTGCATTTAAGACAAGTATCAAGCCATTGCCCGACAATTTTTTTCAGTTGGCCGAAAAGGTGAAAACGGGGAATACCGTCGGAGTCTCGCCACATATTTTGCAAATAGTGATTTGTCAGTTTCATAATTAATGATGAACGGCGCGCGTCTTTCTGATATTCCACTTTGAGATTGGCTGTTTCGCCTATTATGCCCGCTTGAAGGACTTCGGTAGGACCCGTGAGGTCAGGATTGAGCTCCAAAATTGAATCTTCGGTAAATTCAGCTCTAATCAGCTCCTTTGGCAGTTCCACGCGATAGCCCGCAACTCTCGGAAAACGTATTTCCAAATGATCTCTGGCGGGGCGGACAGCTTGAACTCGTACCGAGTCGACGGGCGGCGCGGGTTTTGAAATTACCGGCTTTGCCGTGAAGTCAAATGGGATACCCAACACATCGGCGTATTCCACGTTGAACAGGTTATTCTCGTTGAGTTCGTATGAACGTCGGCGCAAGGCGCGACCAATTACCTGCTCGCAGAGTAGTTGCGTTCCGAAAGCCCTCACACCGAGAATATGGGTCACAGTGTTTGCATCCCAGCCTTCAGTAAGCATTGAAACTGACACAACGCAACGTATATCGCCGCCTAACGTTCCCGGCTTGCCAATGGTGTTCATTACTTCCCGCAGTAGCGTCGTATCATCAATTTCTTTTCCTCGGCGAATGTCGTCGGCTAAAGCGCCGCCGCGTTCAAGAGCTTCGCGGCGGAAGCGTTCAATCGCCTGATCATTCATTTTGCGGAAGTCGTCGCTCAATTTTTCGCCCGACTCAAGTTGTTGGCTGTCAATAAGAAGTGTTCGCGCTACTTGGCGTGGGTAACCGTTTTCATCGTAATTGCTGAAAAGTGAAAACTTACCATTAAAAAAGACGCCGCTCTCGCTGATAACATAACCGGAAATATAGTCATATACCAACTTTGAGGTTGATGTATTATTACAAACTATAATAAAACAGGGAGGTACGCCAATGTTTGCTTCCTCCCATAGCTTAAAGGTCTTTTCGTAATGACCGTACAGAGCTTTCAGAGCATTGATAAGCAGAACCCGGCTCTTTAATTCAAGAGCTTGCGGGTCGTTAAAGATGAACTTTGATCGTCGCGCTTTTGGCATGTCTTTGCCGATATGCTTCCACAGTTCGCGGAATTTAGGCATATCGTCGGCGGAATTTGGCAGATTATCGGCTATTGGAACGCGAGGGAGTTTTACAATTCCACACTCTATGGCATCCATTAGGGAAAAGTCGCTCATTGTCCAAGGGAAAAGCGTTCCTTCCCTGTAGCCTGATCCGCGCAGGAAAAACGGTGTGGCGGACAGATCGAATACGCGTGAAATACCAAGCTTTTTTTGTACTATCTCAAGTCCTGAAATCCAAAGGCGGGCTGCTTCATTGTTTTCTAGAGCTTCTATATTGACGTCCCTTTTATCCTCGCCTTCCTGAACCTCCACATCTTTCTTATCTTTCTGATTTTCACGATAACAGTGGTGAGCTTCGTCATTGAACACGATGATATTTTTCATGTTCATAAGACTGCCCATAACCCGTTGGAGCATTTGCCCTTCCGGTTCGACAGTATTTATGCGCTCGCCGCGCCTGCCATTGATCAGTGCGCGTCCGGCGCTTGAAAGCTCTGTTTTCTCGCGTTGTTTGAATGCATGAAAATTCGTGATGATAATTTTTGCTTTTTGAATATCAAGGAGCATATCTGCTGGGAGCAGTTCTCTGGACTGGTAATAGCTATCCACATCTGCGGGCAGCAAAACCCGTAAACGGTCTTTAATGGTTATGCCCGGCGTAACAACAAGAAAACCGCAGGTAAATCTTCTGCTGTTGGGATAACGCGCAAAATTTATCGTCTGCCATGCAATAAGCATAGCCATGACTGTAGTCTTCCCAGCGCCGGTTGCAAGCTTCAGAGCAAGGCGCGGGAGTCCGGGATTCGCTTCTTCGTTGGCGGTTCTAAGGCACTCAATAAACTTTTCGCCTTTCTTTCCGGCGAGGGACGCTACTTCAGTCAACCAAATTGCTGTTTCCACAGCTTCCAGTTGGCAAAAAAAAGGGCGGAATCCACTGAATTTATGATGCCGCCAATGCTGAAGAAGGCGCGCTGTTTCCGGCGTTACTTTCCAATGTTTTGGGTCTTCATTCCTCCAGTTTCCTACAATATCTCGCAATTCATTAATGACGGCGGTAAGCTCATATTGTTGGTCTTCGGTAGAGATTGCTTTTGCTATATCGTCTTCAAAAAGATTCTGTTGTTTGTTTCTTGACTTTAATTTCTGAGGATTGGGTATCGGCGTGATGAAACTGGCCGGACGCCGGTATTTGTTAATTTCATGGGTCGGCTGACCTGCTTCGTCAAGATTCCAATGGCAAGTCGGTTCGCTATATGGCGAATTTAGTATAGGCTGGTCAAAAAAAGGATTGCTCATGTTTATTACGTCCTTTTATGTAAGTTCCCGCAGACGGCGTATGCAACGTTCCAAGCTCGGGGCGCAACGCATGGCGGCTTCAATATTCCAAGGAAGCAGTCGCGCTGCAATGTTTTCTTCCATATAACCCTCGGCTATTAAGTAAATGATCATGGCTAAAACAAAAGTGGTAATTGTTCAACTCTGGGAGGGCGTGTTTTTGGCAGAAAAACCTCTGCCGCGCTAAGCCCTCCATTCATGAGCTCTATATCTTGTTCATCAGCCGTTCGGATTATTGTGCCCTCAGCAGCTTGCTCCAGTCGCAAAACTTCGTTAGCGCCTATTCCAGGCATGGACAGCATGGCCTCGGCATGGGTGGTGATAAAAATTTGTCTCGCCTTTTTTCTGGTTCTATCCAGACGCGCGAATATTCCCGGTAATTGTCTTATTATGTCCTCATGCAGTGAAAGTTCCGGTTCTTCCAGTAAGAGCGGATGATCTTCCGTGGCGTCAAAAATAGACCAGAGCAAAGTAAGCAGGCGCAATGTACCGTCAGAAAAAGCCGCCTCGTTTTGATAAGCGCCGTAAGTGCGCCAATGTTCATAATTGACTTTGAGATGCGGAAGCCCTGTGGCTTTATCCTGTTCGACAGAAAGATTGCTCAACTGAGGCACAGCAATAGTTAAGGCTTCATTAATTTTTTTGAGCCTTGCATCGCGCGTTTTCTGTGGAGTATTCCAAATTTGTGATACAAGATCTCTGCCGTATGGATCATTTTTGCTAGGAGATGGTGAAAAGTTTTGAGGGTCGCGCACTAACTGCGGAAGAATATGCCTGTATTGGATTGATGAAAAAAAATCGGCAATGGCGCGAAAATCTTTATTTGCGTTGATTTGCTGTAAAGCTGTCTGCGATAGTCTCATTTCGTCCGCTTTATCATCAGAGTTAGGACGCATTAATAATTGGGTTGTCTTGCCGCTTTCAGTCAAATGTACATTTTCTTTTGTAATCCTTGGTTCGCCATTTCTATCTTTGAAAGAAAGCTCATACTCCCATGTATCGCTTAAATTCACGGCAATACTAACATCGGGCTGTTTTCTTGCACACAGGTAGCGAACTGCCTTCATACCGCCGCGCACGGCCACAGCTTTTTTTAGACCGTCCTGCACAATATCGCGTAAAAAACGTAAAGCATCAAGAAAGTTTGATTTCCCTGACGCATTAGGACCAATTATAAAAACGCGTTTTCCACATTCCGCGCAAACATCGCCAAAATTTTTCCAGTTTTTCAACTGAATTCGCTTAATAATCATTGGATGACTTTACCCTTTCAGCACCCAAATGTCGCCCACTTTCATGAACAATCCGTTGCATTTTGCAAGAAGGCGAATTCTGTTGGTTCTGATATTTTCGTCCTTATCCATGACGAGCACGTCTTCAAAAAATGACGATATGCTGGGAGAAAGCTCCGCAAGGCAATTTGTCAGAGAAGTCCAGTCGCTTGTGGCTAACGCGTCATTTACTTTGCCCGATACTTCCCCGATTGCGTCAAATAGTATGGTTTCCGCTTCTTTTGTGAACAATTCCGGGTTGACTTCATTTTCTCCGGACTCGGGCCCTGATTTTGACAGTATATTCTTTACCCTAACGGCAGATAATATAAGCTCGTCAAACCATTTTTCGTTTCTCACTTTAACCAGAGCTTCTATGAATCTCTGAGCTTGAAGAGGGCGGGCGCCTGTTACGGAAACTGAAAGCGATGCTATACCATGATCGTAACCCTTTTCCTTAAACTGGATCAACAAGCGCGTTCTTAAGAATGACAATATTTTTTCAACAATTTCTTTTGAAACATCGTTCAGAGCGGCTGATTTATCGACCAATTCAAATAGGTCGACATCAAGTTTGCGATCCCAAATAATTTCGTTGATGCAGCGCGCAGCGCGTCTTAAGCCATACGGGTCCTGAGAGCCTGTAGGCTCAAATCCAATCTTATGACACATCACTACTGTATTTGTCCTGTCAGCTATCCCTAAAATAGCTCCAACATCATCACCCGGTGTGTCATCGCCGGCAAATTTTGGTAGATATTGCTCATATATAGCAACGGCAACCCTTGAAGACTCGCCATTTTTAAGAGCATATTCGCGTCCCATAATTCCCTGTAATTCAGGAAATTCATAAACCATGTTAGAAACAAGATCCGCTTTGGAAAGAAAAGCGGCTCTATCAACCAAATTGGAAATATCGTCTTTTTTGAGCATTTTACATAGCTCAATAGCAATCTTTTGTGTTTTTATGACTTTATCGTATACGCTTCCCAATTTTTCCTGAAAAACTATTGATTTTAATTTTTCAACGTTTGCCGCAAGAGGATATTTAAGATCTTCCCGCCAGAAAAAAGCGGCGTCTTCGAGCCTTGCTTTGAGAACTCTTTCGTTCCCTGTGCGTACAACGTTCATATCGGTCGCGCGATTATTGCTAACTCCAATAAAAGAGTTGACTAAGCCCCCTTTTTCATTACGAACGGCAAAATACTTCTGGTTTTTTTTCATGGTAGTAGTCAGAACTTCCTGTGGTATTTCAAGATATCTGACGTCAAATGAGCCAACAAAAGGAACGGGAAATTCAACAAGATATAAGTTCTCTTCTATTACTCCGGGATCAAGCTCAATCGAACCGCGAATATCGTTTTCCAACTGTGCTATGCCCGCAAGCATCTTTTGCTTTCGCTTTTTCTGATCAATTATGACATAATTATCATACAATATTCCCAAAAACTCAGCAGCGTCATGTATCTCAATTTTTTTAGACCCCATAAATCTATGACCCGATGTAATCCGGCCACTTTTCAATCCGCCGTATTCAAATTCAATAACATGCTTATCAGCAAGAGCCAATATCCAACGGATTGGTCTGGCAAACCGAACCGTTGTGTCCTTCCAGTACATGCTTTTAGGAAAAACCAGTTTACTTAAGACTGAGCTGAATATCTGAGGAAATAGTTCCATGGATTTTTTTCCTACTTCCTTGGTTTCCGCGCAAAGATACTTCACTCCGTCAATTATTTGCTCACTAAGCTCATTCACGCTCATTCCTTTGCTTTTAGCAAATCCAAAAGCGGCTGGCGTTGGCTCGCCATAATCATTGAAGGCATTTTTCCATGATGGCCCCTTAAAAGAAGCAACCAGATCCTCCTGTTTTTCATTAACATTACTTAATAAAATAACCAATCTACGGGGAGTGGCATAAACTGTAATCTCCTGAAAACTAATTCTTAAAGCTACCATATCTTCTCTGGTCAATCTTTCCGTAGCTTCAATGATGTCAGGAAGAAATCCTGAGGGAATTTCCTCCGTACCAATTTCTATTATCACATTTTTGTATACGGGGGCTGCATTTTGAGTGTTCATAATTATTGACCTCCAAATTTGTTCATGAGCGGGTATCCCATTGAACCGCGTTTTTCGGTCCAAGCCTCACAACAGCGGCACGCAAGCGCCCTTATTCGTCCGATGTACCCCGTTCTCTCCGTGACGCTAATAGCATTACGGGCATCAAGCAAATTAAATGTATGCGAACATTTCAAGACATAGTCGTAAGCGGGCTGAATAAATCCGGCGTCAAGAATTCTGTTTGCCTCAGCTTCATACATTGAAAACACCTGAAGAAGCATTTTTATGTCGGCAATTTCAAAGTTATAATGAGAATTTTCAATCTCTCCGCTAAGGTGAACATCCCCGTACGTAATTTTGTCCACCCAGGTAAGGTCATATACGCTTTCAACTTTTTGAACATACATAGCTATGCGCTCTATGCCATAAGTTATCTCAGCCGGGACCAACTCCATATCAACTCCGCCCAACTGCTGAAAATATGTGAATTGAGTTATCTCCATCCCGTCAAGCCAAACTTCCCATCCAAGTCCCCATGCGCCGATAGTCGGAGACTCCCAGTCATCCTCCACGAACCTTATGTCATGTTCAGACGGGTCAATGCCAAGGGATACAAGGCTTCCAATATATAAATCAATGATATTGTCAGGCGCCGGTTTAATAATGACCTGATATTGGTAATAATGTTGAAGCCTGTTGGGGTTTTTGCCATAGCGCCCGTCTGTTGGCCTCCTTGAAGGTTCAACATAAGCAACGCGCCAGGGTTCCGGCCCCAGCGCTCTGAGGCTGGTTGCAGGGTTCATCGTCCCCGCTCCCACTTCTATATCATAAGGCTGTTGGATAATACATCCTTTGTCCGACCAAAATCGCTCCAAACGGAAAAAAATATCCTGAAATTGCATTACGTTGCCTCCTCTTGAAATATAATATCTCCCGACAATTATATATTTTTAACTCTGTTTCTAATATAATGAAAAAGAAATATTTGCGCAATGCCGGCATATGGTTTTACAAATTCCGGCAATCCGAAAGGATAAAACTCTGTCATAACAGTCTTTATCCATGTGTCCACAGGAAAAGCATCTATTTTCCCAAACCCATATAATAACGAACAATCTGCTACTTTTGGTCCCACTCCGGTCAGCTTAAGAAGTTCCGCTCTTGCTTCATTGATTGGCATTTCAGCAACGGCGTCAAGGTTCAATCTACCGTTTGCAACTGCTTGTGCGGCGCAAATAACATAAGGCGCCCGGTATCCAAAGCCGAGTTTTTCCAGGTCGGAAGCGCTTAATCTGGCTAAAGCGCCCGGTTCCGGGAAAGAATAAACTTCTTCGCATATACCATCCGGTCTCTTTATCTTTAAAGAGCGCCCGAACGAAACGCACAGTTTATTAATAAGCGATTTGATCCTCGGAATGTTATTGTTCTGAGATATTATATATGAACAAAGTGTTTCCCATCCTGGCTGCCTTAAAACTCTTAGCCCTCCGCAGAATTTTATCGCTTTCGAGAGAAATGGGTCGCGAATAAATATGTTTTTGAGTGATTCATAATCACGTTCGAAGTCAAAATAAATACTCCAAAATCTGTCGAAAGCCGGCGTCTTAGTATCGTAGAATAAGAGCGTATTATCGCTCCGTTGAGTTATGACGGCAAAATTATCCCCCGTTATTCCATAAAAAGAGTCAGTCTCATTTTGCCTGGCGTCTTGATATGCTTTCCATCTGAAACACTGTCCGCATTCCAAAGTATATTTTAGCGAAAAAGAATAAGGCAATTTAACTATCAAGTCTTTTGTATTCTCTGAAGACAAGCTGATTCCGGCAGACATGTAAGCTAACCTGGGCAGGATACTATTCAAAAAATTCTTTGTTATATTCTCTCACAGATTCGAGCACTGATTCATCTAATTGCCTTACTGTAATTTTACTTTCCGTCATTAATTCTCTCGCCAGTTTATCAGGATACGGATAAAGGTAAACAATCTCCTTTATTCCGGCGTTAAGGATAGCTTTAGTACAGAATGAACAAGGCTCGTGCGTACATAAGATAGTTGCGCCATCCGTGCTTACGCCAATTTTTGCGGCTTGCGCTATGGCATTAAGTTCTGCATGGGAGCCTCTGCACATTTCATGGCGCTCGCCTGACGGAATAGCAAGTTTTTCTCTCATACATCCAATATCACAGCAGTGTTCCGTACATTGCGGCGCCCCGTTATATCCTGTGCTTACCATATATCTGTCCCTGACTATTACGGCCCCGACACGCCTTCGCAGACAAGTGCTTCGGGAAGACGCCACAAGAGCAATCATGAGAAAATATGAATCCCAATCGGGACGTACTCTTTCAGCCATAACGAAATCAAATCTCCTTACAATAAAATAATACTTCTGAATCATTACGATTGTATTCCATTTAAAAATCGAACGTAAGCGAGGCGGCTTTTGCGCCCCGGAGCGAAGGCGTAGATAGAGCTACGCCTTCGCGTCGGGCGCAATACCTAACGCTCGTTTGTAACT
>WRNQ01000065.1 GCA_009776565.1 Synergistaceae bacterium
GCAGGTAAGACGATTACCTGCGTTGGGGTTTTTAAATATTCACAATATGTTGCTTTTANTTCTTTTCTTTCTTCATTGCTAATCCTGCGAGGGAAAAGAGCATAATTATTGAACCAAGTCCAGTGCTGCATCCACCGCCGCCGCCGGAACTTTTTCCAGACGACCTGTTGGCTTGAAATGAAACGTAGCCTGCAGGGTAAGTCGTTTGACGCTCAGTAATGATGGCAGTATTTTCAGATGTCAGTTTTATTTCTATTGTTCCAAGCAAATATTCGTCGTCCCCGATATTCGAAAAGGCATAGGTATCTGTGGCATCAGGCCAACTATACTTTTCTGATTGGCCTTCAACAGTTATCGTCCATTGACCTGAGGTATGAGCGACAAGTTGTCCTGCCGTTTCATTAAGACTAATAATTGTAACGGTTCCGCTACCTTTCACGGTTACTGTGTAGCCCTCAACTACACCATTTCCGTTACCGATATTCCAAGTCCCTATAAGCGATGACGCAGGAATTGTATTATTGTATTCCCCTGCATATGCATAACCACTTGGAATCCCGAGAAACATAGCTGTGATTATCGCTAATACCAATACGAACAAGATACCATTTTCTTTTCTCAACATAACAATTAACCTCTTTTCAATAAGATTTCAAAACAACATTGTATGGATACATTGTAAATAAAAATACAGTAGATTATTACCCAAGTCAAGGGGCAACGATTCGCGGATGAAGAACAGGCAAAATCAACATGGCAGGTTGATTATATCAGAGGGAAATTCTGACATTTTTGGAATAGCCCCGCAGCAGGAGCTAAAGCCCCTGCCCTGCATATCACATCCTTGAAAACGTATATCTTTCCTTACAGGCAGTTCTTTTCCATATGGATAATCCATTGCCTCTTTGCGTTGAATCTTTTGAAACCTTTTTGAATTCGACAAACGTCGCTCTCTCAAATAAACTCATTAAGTATCAGAACAAATTGGTATTAATGCTCCAGAATTATTAACAGAAAGGCAATGAGAAATAATGAGCGGAAAAAAATTGCGGGNAACAAAAACTTTNTATAATAAAGAAAAAGGTAATTTATGCTACGCTATAAATAGGACTTNGAGTGAGATTCTGTTAACTATCGGATGCGTTGATGACAAAAGTATCGAAAGGGGAAAACATAATGGGCAGGAAAAAGCCGCTTTTCAAGGAAGAGAACGGGATTCGCTACATATTGGCGGGGGATTCTTATCAGCCGGATATTATAGAACCGGCAGGGAAGAGGATAGTGGGGAGATTCAAGTCAGCCCGGGCAAAATTTCTTTTAAATCACAGGAGAGATATTTACCTTCAACTTCAAAAGGAAGGGAAGGTGTTAGAGCATCTGGAACTGATAGAAGAAGAAGCGCGCGACATGGTGGACCTGCTGGTGGAAAAAATGCTGGAAGCAGAGCCAATACCGGAGAGCCTCAAAAACACGGATACTTTGCAATGGGTCGGATTGATGAACAGTTACAGGGATTCGGCGATAGAAATAGTGATGCACGACATAATCTATCGGGAAGGATTGTTGGAAGAGATGGAGGAGATGGAATTACCGGACATAGATCCGGAAGATGTTTTCAGGGAATACACTCCTGCCGAACTCAAAGCGAAAAAAAGCATGACAAAGAATTAACAAAAAAAGTAACAAAAATATATTGTGGTGATACAGGAGCGCGTCCCATTTTGAAATGGGGCGCGCCGCTTGCTTTTTGTCCGGTTTGCTATGGGCGGGCTCAACCTACAAAACGCCTGAGCCTAATGACGCGAGAAATATTGTGGAGCGATTATCATGAGTGAAACTGAAAGAACAGATAATATCTCCGGCTCAGATAATCACTTGCGGCTAAATTTCAGAATAAGCGACGACAATCTCGGCGCCGGCAGCAAGAAAACGAGATATAGCTTTAATATTTCCGCAATAAAACTATTAAAGCAAATCGAAACGGAAAACCGGCTTGCCACATCAGAAGAACAGGCAATCCTTTCTAAGTTTACCGGTTGGGGAGAAATTCCGGAAGCCTTTGACAGGAATAAAGCAAGTTGGAGCGAGGAATACAATGAACTCAAAACACTCCTCACAAACGATGAGTACGAAGCGGCTCGCGCGTCAACCCTCAGCGCCAGTTACACTTCGCCTACAGTAATAAAGGCCATATATAAAGCCATTGAGAAAATGGGATTTTCAAAAGGCAACATACTTGAGCCTTCAATGGGAATTGGTAATTTCTTTGGGCTGTTGCCTCAAAGCATGAACGAAAGCAAGCTGTATGGCGTTGAGTTGGATAGTATTGCAGGCAGAATAGCGAATCAATTATATCAAAACGCGGATATCACGGTGTCGGGCTACGAAAAAACGTCATTCCCGGACAACTTCTTCGATGTAGCTGTCGGCAATGTCCCATACGGCGACTATAAAGCGCAGGACAGTAAGTACGATAAGCATAACTTCCGGGTTCATGATTATTTTTTCGCAAAAACGCTTGACCAGGTTCGTCCCGGAGGTATCGTCGCGTTTGTTACAAGCAAAGGCACATTGGATAAGGCGAACCCCGCTGTAAGAAAATATTTGGGGCAGCGCGCGGAACTTATAGGCGCGATACGCCTCCCTAACAACGCTTTCATGGAGAACGCCGGAACAGAGGTTACAACTGATATAATTTTTCTGCAAAAGCGTTTACGACTGAAAGATATAGAACCGGATTGGGTGCATTTGGGCGCAACGGAGGATAAGGTCCCAATCAACAGCTATTTTGCGGATAACCCGCAAATGATTCTTGGCAAAATGATAATGGAAAAATCCTTGTTTGGAAGGGACGACGAGACTGCCTGCATACCGGTTGAAAATTCCTCACTCGCCGGACAATTAGAAAAAGCGATTGCAAATATTCATGGAAGAATCAGTGAAAATAAACAAATAACTAATTCTCCGGATGAAACTATCCCCGCTGATCCGCATGTGCAAAACTTCACTTATACGTTGGTGGACGGCGAGCTATACTACCGGGAAGATTCTGTCATGAAAAAACCCGAAATGTCCAAAACATCACTCGAAAGGGCAAAAGGGCTTGTTGAGCTNAGAAACAGCGTGAGGACNNTAATAGATTATCAGCTTCAAGATTTCGAAGACGAAGAAATAACCAAAAAACAAGCTGAACTGAATGATTTATACGATAACTACACGGCAAAGTACGAGAAAATAAACGCTCTTGAGAATAAAAAAGCGTTTGTTGACGATTCATCATACTATCTGCTCTCCTCTCTTGAATATAAGGACGAACAAAAACAAATCCGTAAAGCGGATATATTCCACAAAAGGACAATAAAACAGAAAAAAACAGTAACTTCCGTTGATACGGCGGTTGAGGCTCTTACGGTGTCGATGGCGGAGAAGGCGTGTGTGGATATCCCATACATGAGCAGTCTTACGGGCTCGGATAAAAAACAGATAATAGAGGAACTTCAGGGGATAATATTCAAAAATCCCGAAAAGAATGAGCTTGACGATGAATTTGCGGGATACGAGACGAGTGACGAATACCTTTCAGGCAACATCAGGGTTAAACTCAGGACCGCAAAACAAGCGGCAAAAAATGACGTCTCATACGATGTAAATGTAAAAGCGCTGGAAGCCGTTATGCCAAAGGAGTTAACGGCGGTTGAAATTGACGCGCGTCTTGGCGCGGTATGGGTAGACGAGAAATATATTAATGACTTCATGGATTACCTCCTGAATCCCATACATTCCAAATTTGATCGCAAAGTAGAAATCAGTTACCTGGCTCATTCCGAAAAATGGCGCCTCTATGGCGACTACTCGGACACAAACAACGCAAAAGTCAACGTAACATATGGAACATCCCGCATGAACGCGTACAAGATAATAGAGGAAACGCTCAATCTTCGTGATGTCAGCGTATATGATAATCTGAATGACAGTGAAGGTCAAAACAGGCGTGAATTCAATATAAAAGAAACAACCCTGGCGCGGCGGAAGCAGGCGCTTATAAGACAGGAGTTCAAGGATTGGGTTTTTAAAGATCAAAAGCGCAGGGATGAGCTTGTAAAAAAATATAACGAACTTTTTAATAACACAAGGCCAAGGGAATATGATGGAAGTTACCTTGAATTCAGAGGAATCAACCAGGAAGTGAAACTCCGGAAACATCAATTGGACGGTATAGCGCGAATCATGCTCGGAGGCAATACTCTTCTTGCTCATACCGTTGGAGCTGGAAAAACTTACACGATGATAGCCGCCGCGATGGAGAGCAAACGCCTGGGACTTTGTCAGAAGAGCCTGTTCGTTGTGCCAAATCATCTTACGGAGCAAACGGCTTCAGAGTTTATGCGCCTGTATCCTACAGCAAATATTCTTGTTGCTACTAAAGATATGTTTAAAGCGGAAAATCGGAAAAAGTTTTGTTCCCGTATCGCAACAGGCGATTATGACGCGGTTATAATTGCCCACAGTCAGTTTGAAAAAATCCCGATATCGGAACAAAGGCAATTAAGGCTTTTGAAGGAACAAATAAATGAACTCATCAAAAGCTCGGAAAATTATACCTCAATCAAACGGCTCGAACGCACTAAAAAAACTATAGAAGCGCGGCTGATGAAGCTGAATAAAACAGAGCATAAAGATGACGTGGTGTCCTTTGAAGAACTTGGAGTCGACAGAATTTTCATTGATGAGGCGCATTACTATAAAAATCTGCATATGATATCGAAAATGCAAAATGTTATCGGAATCCCTCAATATGAGGCTCAAAAATCATCCGATCTTTTATTGAAATGCCGCTATATGGACGAACTAACAGGCGGAAGAGGAACAATTTTCGCGACTGGAACACCTATTAGCAACACAATGACAGAACTCTATACCATGATGAAATATCTCCAGAATGAAACGCTTGCAAAACACGAACTTAACACATTCGACGCCTGGGCATCGACATTTGGAGAGAGCGTAACTGTCAAAGAGCTTGCGCCTGAAGGTAATGGATTCAAGGAACGGACACGATTTGCAAAGTTTTACAATTTGCCGGAATTAATGAATATATTCAAGGAAGTAGCAGACATTCAGACGGCGGATGCGTTAAATTTACCGGTTCCAAAGGCGAATTTTCATGTTGTGACCGCTAAGCCCAGCGAATATCAAAAAGAAATGGTCGGCGAGCTTTCCAGACGAGCAACGGCAGTATACGTAGGAAAAGCCAAACTTCACGAGGACAATTTGCTGAGAATAACTCAGGACGGGAGAAAAACAGGGTTAGATCAACGCCTTATGAACCCAAAGGCGCCTGATGACGCGAATAGTAAAGTGAATATGTGCGTCCGGAACATGTACGAAATATGGGAAAAGACGAAGGAAAACAAGCTTACGCAAATCATGTTTTGCGACTTATCAACGCCCAAAAAAGGCGGCGCCTTCAATTTATACGATGATATAAAGAACAAGCTTATACAAAAAGGGATACCTGAAAATGAAATCGCGTTTATTCACGATGCGAAAACTGAAAGTGCGAAAGACGAATTATTTGATAAAGTGAACAGAGGTGAGATTCGTGTGCTCATGGGCTCGACATCAAAATTGGGAATTGGCGCCAATGTTCAGGGAAAGTTGATAGCGCTTCATGAACTGGACTGCCCTTGGAAACCAGCCGAACTTGAGCAGCGGGAAGGAAGAATAATCCGGCAGGGGAACAAAAACCCCGAGGTAGATATTTACAGATATGTCACCGAAAGCACTTTTGACGCCTATCTCTACCAAACCATTGAGAATAAACAGAAGTTCATCTCACAGATTATGACCAGCAAACACCCGTTGCGCACATGTGAAGACGCGGACGAGAAAGTTTTGTCATATGCCGAAGTTAAAGCCATTTGNATAGGAGACGAACGTATCCGCGAAAAGATGAGTTTAGACGTTGAGGTAGCGAAACTGCGGCTTCTCAAATCGGATTACCAGAATACTCTGTTCAACATGGAGAATCAATCGAACAAAATCCTTCCGAAGGAAATAGGGCAATCCCGGACTGCTATATCCAACTACGAGGCGGACATAGCTCAAGTGAACTCCACTACGACAAAAGAATTTTCTTCAATGATAGTTATGGGAAAAGTTTTCGCCGGTAAGNACGAAAAGGNTAAAGCAGGNGAAGCTATTATCGCGGTATGCAAAGAAGAAAAAGATAAACTTAAAAGAGACGAAATAGAAATCGGCAAGTATCGCGGATTCAGGATGTCGCTATCTTATAGCGCTTACGATAACGAATATACGCTTACTTTGAAGAATAAAGGGTCGCATACAATAACGCTTGGCGGGAGCGCTACCGGGAACATGACGAGAATAGAGAACGCGCTCAATGGAATAACCGAGAAGCTCGAGTACGAAAAAAACCATATCAACTCCCTGTTTAAACAAGCGGAAAACGTGAGAGAAGAACTAAGAAAACCGTTCGCTCTCGAAGAAGAATTGGCGGTAAAATCCACGCGGTTGGCCGAGTTAAACATACAACTTGATTTAGATGACGCTCAAATTGAAAATGCCGGAATGGCCGATGATGGGAACAACACCGGAGATAAAACCGAAGAGGAACATTATAAAGAAAAACTAAAAATAATACAGGAAGCAAGGGATGTTTTGGGACCTAAATCAATTATCACAAATCCGCAAGACGGCTGGACGTATGAAGGCAGACTGGTAGCCGTTTCTGAACACTACGCTGTTCAGCAGACAGCCAGGAGAGGCGGGGTAATTCACGAGATTGAAGAATTGAAAAACAACGGTTCCAGGATTGCCAATAATGAAATAAGGATCAAATATGACAAGAGTAAACAAGAAGAAACCGTGGAAAATACCATAGAAAAATCGGATTCCGAAGAGTTGGATATATAAAATGATTAACGCTTGAAGGCAAAATATAAATGGCGCGCAGCATTGTCAAAACAAAAGGGTATTCTCTGCAAAAAGATAGTAGTTACAGGCGTATAAAAGCATTTTTAATATTCATTTTATGTCTTGCTCTTAATTTTCAGTTAATCGCTCAATATATTGCATATGCTTTTAATTATAACGAAGCTTTGGGTTATTACTTTTCAATAAAGGGATATTCGGTATATCCGTTTTATAAATCCGCCTATTGGCTTTATATCCTGATGTCGCAGTATGAGGCGGGGCGTTCAAATATTGCGGTTATGAGCGCTTTTCTTTTTACATTTGGGTTATTGGCCTCAATTTTGATAACGAGGTCTTATTATTTCAGAGAAAACACTCATCTTAACGCCCTTCACGGCTCGGCTCAATGGGCTACGAAAAAGGACATTATCAAAGCCGGACTTTTGAGCGGCGATGGAGAACCTTTGAAGAATGGAGTTGTTGTCGGAGGGCTCATAGATGGNAAAAANACAAAAACGCTCAGGCACAACGGAAAAGAGCATGTATTATGTTACGCCCCCACGAGGAGCGGAAAAGGGATAAGTCTCGTACTCCCGACATTGCTGGATGGNTGGGAGGAAAGCGCGCTTGTGCTCGATATCAAAGGCGAGAATTACGCGCTTACTGCCGGATACCGGAAGAAGCTTGGGCACAAAATATTAAAGCTCGACTTTACTGACCCTCACGCAATTGAACTTAGCACAAGCGCGACTTTTAACCCACTGGAAGAGGTAAAACTGGACTTCGCCTTTCAAGACGGGAAGGAAATTATAGATAAAAACGGAAACTACGATTTTCAATTGGTCCCTTCCGGAACCTACAGCGAAACCGCTGCGATACAACAGATAGCGGCGATATTAGTTGACCCGCATGGCAGGGGAATAGACGACCATTGGTCAAAAACGGCGTCTTCGCTGATTTTAGGATGTATCACACATTTGCTCTATAAGTTTAAAATTGAAGGTATGGGTAGCCCGGGTTTATCCGATGTGTTGTCCGAACTCTCGCAGCCCGGTGAAAAATGGCAGGATATCGTTCACGGATGGATGCTGTACCCGCATTTGGGGATGGTAAACCTGACAGAACCGATAGTACATCCGATAGTTGCTGAAGAGGCTCAAACAATACTCAATAAACCGGAAAAAGAAGCAGGGAGCGTAATATCCACAATGGTTTCAAATCTCGCTCTGTTTCGCGACCCTGTCGTTCGGAAAAACACCGGCAGAAGCAGTTTTCGTATAAGGGATTTAATGTGGCATGAAGACCCGGTGTCTTTATATATCGTAATAAATCCAAACGATCAATTGCGGCTCACCCCTCTTTCCAGACTATTGGTAACTCAAATCGTTTTCAATCTGGCACAAAAAATGGAGTTCAAAGGCGGTCGCAGCGTGGAAAGCTATAAGCACAGGCTGCTTTTAATGCTTGACGAGTTTCCGTCTTTGGGGAGACTGGAGTTGTTTGAAAAATCCATGGGATTTATAGCGGGGTACGGTATAAAAGCTTATATAATAGTTCAGGATTTGACCCAAATATTCAAATCCTACACTAAGGACGAATGCATCAGAGCCGGCTGCCATCTGGAAGTGGCATTTGCTCCGAATAATCAGGAGACCTCGGAATACCTGTCNAAAAAAACCGGGCAAACGACGGTTATCAAGGAAAACTACAGCACAACGACGCAAAGACTAAAGATGTTCGACAGCAGCACGCAGACAAGTTTACAGGAAGTCCAAAGAGCGCTCCTGACGCCCGACGAGTGCGGCAGATTGCCCGGAGCAATAAAAGACCCAATTACGGGCGACGTGCTGGAAGCCGGAGAAATGCTGATATTTCCCGCCGGGTTTTCGTGCATAAGGGGAAAACAAACCCCATATTTTTTTGATCCGAAGATGAACGTGAGAGCCAAAATTGAACCTCCCGAAAAAAGCGACATGCTTTGCTGACAGATATCACGATACAATCCT
>WRNQ01000066.1 GCA_009776565.1 Synergistaceae bacterium
TGCATGGCAACAATACTTTCAATATATGAACTATCCGTATACTTTACTCTATCGCCTTCCGGTCGGGCGCCTATGTTTTCGTTGATAACTTTTCGAAGCTCAAATTTTTCAAACACAGCAGGAATGATAAGTGCTCCCCCCATAGGTGAAAAATTTTTGTTTTCTTTAATCTCAATACTGAAATTTGGCATCTTGTATGTCATAATATTTACACCCCGCTGGTGAAAGCTTTTGTTTACGCAAGCATAGCTTAACATCTGTTCTCTGAACAGTCCAGTGGGTTTTGTTATTTTCTTACGTTGGAGATATGGGGATGCCCACATCGTCCCGCGCCCACAGTCCCGCGCCTATTGTGAACATTGGACGAGGGACGTCCGGCGCTCCCTACCTGTCTTTTGTCGTCTTTTTTTTCGTCGTCTTTTTCGTCGTTTTTTCCAGTATTTTTGACCTCTCAAACCAGCCATTAAGACGAGCTTTGACTTTTTGGTGAACAAGCCTGGCATCGGTATTCATGAGAAGCGATATCCCTTCGTCAATTTTGCTGACTGCCCAAACTGAAAACAAGCCGTTTTCAACTGCCTCAACGACTTCTGAGTTAATCATAAGATGCGGAATATTAGATTTTGGGATAATAACCCCCTGTGTTCCTGAAAGACCCTTTATTTTACAATACTTGTAGAATCCTTCTATTTTTTGATTCACTCCGCCTATCGGCTGGACATTGCCAAATTGATCAACTGAACCCGTAACAGCTATTTCCTGCGTTATAGGAATTTCCGATAAAGCGGATAACAAACAGTATAGTTCCGTTGAAGAAGCGCTATCTCCTTCAATTCCGCTATAATTCTGCTCAAATGTTATTTTTGCAGATAAAGAAAGGGGCATGTCCTGCGCGTATAAACGCCCAAAGAAACTTTCGAGTATTAAAAGCCCTTTATTATGAATTGGTCCTGTCATTTTTACTTCACGTTCAATGTTGATGACGCCTTCCTGACCCATATAAACGTTGGCTGTTATGCGAGAAGGATATCCAAAGCGATATCCCATCATATCTACAACAGAAATGCCGTTTATTTGTCCGGTGACACATCCTTTGGTATCAATTCGTATTACATTATCTTTAAACTCTCGCGTTATTTTTTCTTCAAGGAGATCCGAACGGAATTTTTTATGCTCAATTGCTTTCTGGACATGTGAGGGAGAAACTTCCGTAACAAACTCGCTCTTAGCCCAGGCTGACGATTCAACTACCATTTCGCTGATAATGTCCATTCTTGTTGATATTAAATTTTTGTTCTCTGCTTCACGGCTTGCCCAGTTGATTATTTCCGCTACCGACTCCGCGCAAAACGGTAATGCCGATTCTTTCCTGGCTATCGAGGCTATGAGCCTTGCCATGAGTTTTTCGTTATTTCTGTTTCTTGGCATATCCGTGTCAAAACTGGCATTTATTTTAAAAACCTTTCTGAACTCCGGGTCGTAGCATTGCAGTAATTCATAAAGCAAAGGAGTGCCAATCATGATTATTTTAATTTTTATCGGGATAGGCGAAGGACTAAGCGATGCGACGGGTATTGAACCATATTGTTCCCCTAAATTCTCTATAACGGATTCNCCCGTNCGTAACACCCGCTTTAAAGCATCCCATGACATAAAATTCATCAGTACTTTTTCCGCGTCCAACACAAGGTATCCCCCATTGGCGCGATGCACAGCTCCGGCTACAATATGCTTGAAATCCGTATAAAGATAACCCTGCCGGCTTTCATACTCAACTTTACCGGCTAAATTATAGTAAGTTGGATTCGTTTCCCATATTACAGGGGCGCCTTTTTTAGGTTCATTGCTAATAAATAAGTTAGCTGAATAGCGGCTGAAATCTATCTCGGAGTTTTCGTCCCTGACTGAAGCTACGAAGACTCCGAAATTTTCTATAACATCCTCGGTCATGCGGTCAAACCATTTTAAAAGCTCGGGAGAGCTGTGTTGTTCACGCAGTTCATGCATTGGAGATTCTATTGCCGCGCGGCATATATCCGACTCCAGTTTGCTTATCTTCTCCTTGAGTTCTTTCTCTCTGTCCCTTATTATTCTCAAAACTTCAAGCGTACTTTGGGACACTTTATCCGACATTTCCTGAAATTCTTTTCTCTTAGCGGACGGCAAACTCTCGTATTCTTCCGGTTCAAGTTCCCTTACGATTTCCTCTCCCGCTTCATTCTTGTCCGCTATAAGAGGGATATTTACAAATCCCTGAGGGGTACGTTTTAAAGAGAAACCATTCTTGGCCGCTCCTTCTTTTAGTTTGTCCATTTCATCGTTGACAAATTCCTGAAATATTTTTACTAATTGAGCCTTAGCATCCTCATATTGACCTTTTTCAAAAGCTTTGCTTATAGTTATTTTAAGTTCATTTACAAGGTTATCGAGCGCCTGGCATAACTGCTTTCCTTTCCCGGCAGGCACGTGTACTGCAATTGGTTTTCCAGGTTCATCAAAATTATAAAAGTACACCCAGTCATCCGGCGTTTCGCACTTTTTTGCTATCACCTGAAGACGGGATAAAGCATAACTCGTACGCCCGCTTCCATTTTCACCGGTAACAAAAATATTATATCCACGAGCTTGAACAGTAAGCCCGAAGGATATCGACGATACTGCTCTATCCTGTCCTATAGGCTCTTTTACCGGTTTCACTTTTTCGGTATTTGTAAATCCCAGATCTTTGGGGTTGGTTTTTCGAACAAGCTCCGAAGTTTTTATTTTGTGCTTTACACTAATTTGATTTAATGTCATTTTACCTCTCCTGTATTTTTATAGAAACGGACTAAGACATATTACATTGTTTGAGAATAAAAACAAGTGTTATAGAACAGATTTAGAGTAAAGCCGGATATGTTGATTTAATTTCATTGATTATTATATGATTCGGCTGTTTAATGCCAGGGATTAGAGCTGAGAACTTAGAACTGAGAGCTGAGAACCAGAACGGGGCGATGAGGCATCGCCCCCTACAGTGGCCGTCACACGCAGGTTGCCGCCCCTTCGGTTCTATGGGGCGATGGTTATGGTTAATTAAGATCCCAACAACGGTTATCGTAGCTATGATGCACAAACCCCCGTCGACTTCGTCGACACCCCCTTTGAAAAGGGGGCGGTTGCGCCAAACGTGGCGTTCCGGTTATCAGAACGCGCGACGAGGTATAACACGGGAGGCAGGTTGCCTCCCCTACTTTCTTTTGATTATTTTGTTAAGTTCAGATAGCAGTTCCTTCACATCAGATTTTGACGCTTTTCGCTTTAGGGCTTGTTCTATGCTGATTTTTTCTCCCCAGTAATCGTTGTTCATTTTATGGTTTGCTCCAACCGCTGTTCCGTCAAGGTTAACTCCAGCAAAAAGTCCTTTTGCCATTGAATAGCTGTAAATAGACGCGCGGAAGCTGCCGTCCGTCGCTGCTCCAGTCTCCCTTCCAACCGGTCCGGCTGCTAAACCAATATTAGCTCCGAGCTTTGATTTATTGTCAGTAAAAGCTTTCATTCCGGCTTGATTGTTTATGCAAAAAAGCAGCGAAACCTTTTGAGCCCCTATTTGAAGACCTATGGACCCTCCAGTCATTTCAAAAAAACTTGGACCATACCATTGTTTGTCTTTACGGGCAAGTATAAGTCCGTAACCATGCTGACCGCCAATTATGATTCCTGCTTTTATCATGCTTGGGACTATGGCAACGCCATGCCCGTTATCGATAAGCTCCGCCATTTTACCTACATCATCCTGATTTCCCATTTCCTGCAGGACATCAATTGCATCACTGATTATTGTCCTCGGAGACGCGGCATATGCGCAAGCAGAGAAGAAACAAACAAATACAATTAAAAATAATGATATTCTGAATCGCTTCATGTTTTCTCACTCCTCTTTAATATTCACATTGTCCGATTACTATACGATTTGGGGAACAAGTTGCGCAGCTTCAAAAATTCCCTTCGATACTAAAAAGTTATATACGTAAGGCCAGACTTCTTTAGCTAAGTTCATAAAAATCGAAACATCAATCCATCCCTGACCAATTTCCGGAGCTAAATGCGTTATTCCGCCATAAACTGCAATAACTATAGCTCCTCCTGTTGCAAAACCAATAAGCATTCCTGCCATATGGTTTATTGATGAAAGCCGCGTAAAACTTATCAGAGAGCATAAAAGCTTTGATATGAGCGTAATTACTGCTGCCGCACAGAAAAACAAAATAGCCATTGCCGCTATTCTTGCTATCGATTCATCAACATTTGGAAAATGTTTAAGAAACAACGCCGCTCCTTCTTCAGAAAATACCCAGGCAAAATAAGTTCCGCAAAACAAGCTGACGAAATACATTACAGCACTGATAAACCCGCTCAACAATCCAATTATACCTAACGCTACAATAACTAAGGCTGCAGCTATATCAAATAACTGAGCGACACTCATTTGCATTTCCTCCTTGGGAATAATTGATTATCACCGAACATACTTTAGAATTGGAATTATTGCATTTTTTCCATAGTATCAAGAAGAAGCCTCAGGCGACGGGAAATCTTTTCAAGCTTCCAGCCAAGAGTCATGCAAATAATTGCAAGCTGATCTTCCTGAGGCACTTGCTCTTCCAACTTTTCAGTTACTTCGGATATCATGCGCGTCAAACTATTGAGCGCATTGTCGTCTAACACTGTCCAAAGCGTGTAAGTCCCCTTTCCAAGCTTTAAATTGACCTTGCGAAGCTCTGCTGACATCACGCGCCTGTTAATACTGCTGAAGTCTTTGATTCAAGAATTGAGTCAAGCCTTTTATGTAATGACTCTATTTTGGAATCAAACATAGTGCGCTCTTCTTCGTAAAGCTGACATTGCAGCTTTAACTCCTCTATCTCTTCAGTCGATTCACGTCTTATTCTTTCTATTTCTTCATTTTTCAATGCAAGTTCATTGCGTAAGTTATTTCTCTCTCCAAGTATTTCACTAAAGTTTTGAGCCACTTTCTCAGCTACGCGCTCAAGTTCTTCAAATCTATCCACATTCATACACCTTCTTTTGAAAAAGTTATTTATTCTTAATTATCTTAAAGTATAACCGCTTTTTTCAAGACAATGTCTGACTACTCCATGAACGTTTTCTATTTCTTCTTCCTTCAATGTATGATCATGTGCGCGATAAGACAGAGAAAAGGCAAGGCTCTGCATTCCATCAGGGATTCCTTTACCTTCATATATATCGAACAAATTAATACTCTCCAGAATGTTTTTAGCTCCGCAATTAAGAGCTGCACCGCGAATCTGAGCAACTATATTACTATAAGGAATATTTACCGGAACAATAACTGAAATATCACGAGTAGCAGCAGGAAATGCTATAGGAGCAGAGAAAGCAGGCTTCACTTCCTCTTGGAGCGACGAAACATCCAATTCGAACGCATATACCGCCCCTCCTGAAAATCCTAGCGACTCTTCAATTGATGGTTTCAGTCTCAACAAGAACCCTATTTTTTTGCCATCGCACAATACATTTGCTGTTTGTCCGGCGCGCCCAAAAGGTTCTTCCCCTCTTTCAAATGTGAAAGCGCGGTTTATGCGCTCCCCGATTGCTAATACATCCGATTTTACCGTAAAGAAGCTCTCGCCGTCGTTCCATACGAGGCGGGATTCTTTGCCAGTGAAAACTGCTCCTGCTATATACTCTGATTCCGATTCAAGGTAAACGTGTCCCTGTTCAAAAAATCTAAGCGGTTTGCGCCATCCTGAAGCGATGTTATTCTGCATACACTTTACCAGTCCGGGCAAAATGCTTGTCCTCATGCAGCTCATCTCCGCGCTTATAGGATTTGATAAAAGGCGCGCGCGCGATCTTGGGTCGCTTTCATCTTTCAGATTAAAATCGGACAGAAATGCCGGCGGTAAAAAAGTATAAGTTAACGCTTCGTTATACCCGCGCGCCAGCAATACTGATCTGAGCTTTGCTGAAAGAGAAGTGATTTCGCCGACTCTGCCCTGACGAACATTGTTCGGCAACCGAGGCTCAATTTCATTATATCCCCGGAACCTTCCAACCTCTTCTATCAAGTCTTCCTCAATCGAAATATCCGGTCTCCAGGAAGGAGCAGCATATGTGACGCTCTCCTCGGACGACTCAATTACAATTAACCCAAAACCTTCAAGTATCTTGTTTGACTCCTGTAAGTCACTCCAAAGCAATATTCTATGGAGCTTTTCCTTAGTTAAAGTCACTTTACTAGGCTGTCTTTTATGATTAACAGCCGTCATTGGGACAAACCCGCACTGACTCGCTCCCCATTTGCTCATGAGCCCCAGAGCATAATTCATAGCCGGCAAAGCTGCTTCCGTATCCACAACGCGTGCATAACGATGCGCCGCTTCGGATTGAATTCCTAACCTGCGCGATGTATGGCTTACACGCAAAGCCTCAAACGAAGCGCTTTCAAGAGCTACTTTTGTAGTAGACGACCTTATTTCACTGTTTAAACCGCCCATAACTCCCGCTATTCCGACCGGAACGCCGCCGCTGGTTATCAACATGTCCTGTTCGGTCAAGTCTCTTTCTTTGCCATCAAGCGTAGTTATTTTTTCCTCCCGCTCCGCGCTTCTTACCGTTATCTCCCTTGCGGGAAGTGATTCCAGGTCAAAAGCATGAAGCGGCTGACCGGTGACTAACATCGCAAGGTTCGTTGCGTCAACCATGTTTGAAATAGGACGCATTCCCATAAATGACAGGAGAATGCGCGTAATTATTGGGGAAGGAGCTATTTTTATATCGATGGCAGCTCCAAGTAAATATTGAAGGCATCCTTTGTCAGGCAGAGATATCCCATTAAAGTGATAAGGAAATTCTTTATCTCCTACCCCTTTCATTTGGCTGATAGGATCTTTAAGCACTGAGCCGGGAAAAAGCCCCATAAGTTCACGCGACAAACCCATAACGCTTAGAAGGTCTCCCCGGTTTGGCGTTATTGAAAGATCAAGTAACACATCATCAAGACCAAGGGCAGCCTTAGCGCAACTGCCAACAACAAACAAATCGTCATCGCATGTATTCTCGTTTAAACGTAAAATCCCATGTTCAAGACCAATTTCCGGAATGCCAAGTTCTTCCGCTGAAAGAAGCATCCCATCACTCTGCACTCCATCAAACGTTCGCGAACTCAAGACCGTTCCGTCAGCGAGCACGGCGCCGACAGGACCGTAGGGAACGATATCTCCTGATTTAAGATTAACAGCCGCTGTAACGCAAATGGCGCTTTTACCGCCGCCTGTATTAATCTCGGCAATGTACCATGTATCCTTACGCGGATGTTTATATATATTAGTTATTCCAGCCACGACTATATCTCTTACTTTTTCACACGGGGCATGAATTGACTCTACTTCAACCCCCGCAAAAGTAAGCCTGTCGGCAAGAATATCCAGCGTGACGCCAACTGGAAGAGTGATAAATTCATTAATAAGTTTATACGATACCAACATATTAATGCTCTCCCTTCATTAAATCTATGTTTTGCAGGCTTCCGTCAAACATAAGACGCAGGTCATTTATTCCATATTTTAACATAGCCATACGGTCAAGACCCATTCCCCACGCAAATCCGTTATATTTTGAAGGGTCGATTCCCCCCGACCGCAATACGTAAGGATGTACCATTCCCATCCCACATACTTCAAGCCAACCTGTTCCTTTGCAAATACGACATTCAGGGTTACTGCCGGCACACTCAAAGCATTCTACGTCCATCTCCATTGANGGCTCGGTAAACGGGAAATAACTTGCGCGGTAACGATTACGNAATGATTTCCCGAAAAATTCATTCATAAGGATCTGAAGGCAACCTTTCATATCGGCAAACGCCACGTCATTATCCACCAAAAGTCCCTCTAATTGATTGAACATAGGGGAATGCGTGGGGTCATTGTCGCGTCTGTAGACTTTTCCGGGGCAAACGACCCGTATCGGCGCGCCATATTTAAGCATGCTCCTGACCTGCACCGGAGAGGTATGCGTGCGCAAAACCCTTTCTTCCGGGTTGAGCGCGGTTGCGGGGAAATAAAACGTATCCTGCATATCTCTTGCGGGGTGGGATTTTGGAATGTTAAGCGCTTCGAAGTTATAAAAATCTTCTTCAATTTCGGGACCGAGGGCAACTGAAAAACCTACGCCCACCATAATCTCAACTATCTCGTGAAGCGTCTCGACAACAGGGTGAAAGGCGCCCATGCGCCTTCCGCTTGCCGGGAAGGTCACATCTAACGCGTCACTCTGCTCCGCCATGCTATTTTGCTTGTCTTTAAGCTGTTTGGCCCGGACTTCAAATCTCTCTTCAAGTTCATTTTTAAGCAAGTTCACGCGTTCTCCAAAAGTCTTGCGCTCGTCCGGAAGCATACTGCCAAGAGTTTTGAGCAGCGCGGTCACTTCCCCCTTTTTTCCAAGCGAACTCACTTTCAACAATTGCAACTCATCGCCCGATTCCGCCGAATCAATCCGCGGCAAATAGTATTCGCGCAGTTTATCTACTTGTGCAAGCATTAATCTTTCTTCCTCTCCAAAAACCTTCAATTTTTTCATGAAAGTATAATACTATAAATATGATTAATTTTACACGAACGTGGTTATCTAGCTGCGAATTTTTTGTCCGGCTATCAGAACGGGATGTCCCTGTGCGTCCCATATAGTTCTATTGGGCATGGTTGTGGTTAATGGGAGCCCCAACGAAGGCTATCGTAGCTATGGTGCACAAACCCCCGTCGACTTCGTCG